>CAZCKQ010000212.1:0-3412 GCA_964499315.1 uncultured Eubacteriales bacterium
GCAGTACGGCGATGTTGTACTGGGACACGAATTCAAGGATATCGGGGACTTTTACGGTTTGTACAGGGATACCGGATATGCATGGATTACGGTGGGAATGCCTTTCAGATACAGCAGCGGGACTTCAGAAGAGGTGATCGGAGGCATATATCTGAGTGCGCCCGTACCCGGGATTGAAATGGCGCGCAAGAAGGTTTTCAGTTTTTATATGATGTCGACAGGGTTATCGATAGCCATGTCCATTTTTATCGCATATTTGTTTTCGCTTGGTATTACAAGGCCGTTGAAGCAGATTCGGAATGCTGCGAAGGTGATCGGAAGCGGCGATTTCCAGAGGAGGCTGAATATCCGTTCTAAAGATGAGTTCGGAGACCATGCGAGGACGTTCGACAATATGGTTTCAGCTCTTCAAAACCTTGAAGAGATGCGCAGGGGATTCATTGCCAATGTATCACACGAATTGAGGACTCCGATGACTTCAATAAAAGGCTTCATTGAGGGCATCCTTGACCGGACGATACCCGATGAAAAGCATGATTATTATCTTTCAATAGTCAACGAAGAAGTGGACAGATTGAACAGACTGGTGAACGATCTGCTGGACCTTGCCAGGATGGAGTCAGGCGAACTGAAGCTCGTATATTCGGTATTCAATATTAATGAATTGATAAGTCGCTGTATAATCAAACTTGAGTCCATGTTCACAAAAAAACGGATCAGTGTGGAAGATGTATTTGAGGAAGATGCTATCTTCGCCAACGCCGATGTGGATGCTATAGAACGTGTAATCCTCAATCTCCTGCATAACGCACTAAAATTCACCTCCGAAAACGGAAAAGTGAAAATTACGACATTAAATCATAAGAATAAAGTAACTGTAAGTATCGAAGACAACGGAACCGGTATCAGACCTGAAGAGATTGGTATGATCTGGGAACGTTTTTATAAGACCGATAAATCAAGGGGGCTGGATAAGGGCGGGACAGGCCTCGGACTGGCTATTATCAAGAACATCATCAATGAGCATAAGCAGGAGATAACAGTAAAAAGCGAGTATGGCAAAGGCAGCATATTTACATTTACACTCGATAAAGCTTGAAATATTAACAATTTTTTAATAGTTTTTTTATAATCGTCAATTAATATTAGGGTAGATAATGAAGAGAGAGGTGATTATGATGGATGAAAATAACAATGAAGTTGTAAATCAGAAGGATGAAACTGAATTGGAAAGCAAACGGGAGTTGGTACTGCCGAGTTTCTATACCGAGAAGCCCAAAAAGGAAAAAAGGCGTATCACGTTAGTCCAGGTAATCGCAATTGCTGTTATCTGCTCACTGCTTGGGTCAATTATCACATTTGGCGCTGTGAAATTATTACCTGACATATCTGATCAAAAAACATACTTTGGCGGTTTCGGCAATGCAGATGATACCAATGATACCGATGATACCGACACTGAAAGCAGCCAGGCTCCTGACAACTCAATCCTTACGAATACGGCGGCTGAATCTGCCGCCGAAGGTACCGTTACCCGCATCGCAGAGAGAGTAATTCCTTCTGTCGTTGGAATCAAGACTTATGTGATGGTACAGGACTTTTTCTTCGGTCAGAGCCAGAGACCCACGGAAGGCACCGGAATCATCTACAGCAAAGAGGGATATATACTGACGAATAATCATGTGGTTGCCGACGCCATAAAGCCCCGATCCAACGACCTGATTGAAGGCACAAAGATAGAAGTGCTGCTTCCGGGACCGAACAGTAAACCGATACAACCCAAGATAATCGGAAGAGATGAGAAGACTGACCTTGCGATCCTGAAAATCGACGCGAAGGATCTGGTAGAAGCCAAGCTTGGTAATTCCGATGCGCTGAAGATCGGCGAAATAGCGGTGGCTATCGGCAATCCGGGCGGAGAGACATTGATGGGTACGGTGACAGCGGGAGTAATCAGCGGACTCAACAGGATCATAGAAACCGGCGACGGCAAAGACTTAAGTCTTATTCAGACTGATGCGGCGATCAATCCGGGCAACAGCGGAGGACCGCTGTGCAATTCGAAAGGTGAGGTCATCGGAATAAACACCATCAAGATCGTTGCACAGGGATTTGAGGGCCTCGGTTTTGCAATACCGATAAATAAGGCAAAAGAGATAGCCGACAGCCTGATACAATCAGGCTATGTAAAGGACAGACCGTTCCTTGGCGTTGAAGTGGACCTGTCATTTGATGAAACGTCAGCCAAAAGGTATAAAGTGCCGGCCGGTGTTCTCGTAAGCAAGGTACTCCCGTTCAGCGGAGCTTCTACCGCGGGGATCAAGGCTAATGATATCATTACCAAAATCAATGGCGAGACAATAAAAACATACAAGGATCTGACTCAAAAGCTGTCTCCCCATAAACCCGGTGAAACTGTGGATGTAGAGGTATACAGATACAGCGACAACGGATATAAGACATTTAAAGTCAAATTGACCGAAGATACGGGGAATTGACATCTTCAGCATCGTTTCCATGAATTCAGTGGAGAGCCGTTATTCAGCGGCTCTCTTTTCCATTGTAAATGCAGTTGACGTATGATAGGTTAATTATTGTATACTATCACTTATCTTGGAGGAATAGATGTCCTGCATTCGTAAACTGAAGATCCTGTTTGTATCAGCCGAAGTGGCGCCTTTTGCCAAAACCGGAGGATTGGCTGATGTATGCGGTTCTTTGCCGAAATATCTTGCCGCTGCCGGGCATGATGCCAGGATAGTCATGCCCAAATACCCGACAATCGGCGTCGGGATGGGGTATGTTACTGATTTTCCGATCCATATAAGTGGAAGTAAACACAAATGTACAATAAAGCAATTTTCGCATGATACAACAACTGTTTATTTTGTTGAAAACGCACATTACTTTGAAAGACACGGAATATACGGACATCCAGATGATGCCGAAAGGTTTGCGTTTTTTTGCAGGTCGGTCGTGGAAATGCTGCCTTACATCGGATTCCGGCCTGATATCATTCATTTGAATGACTGGCATACCGGCCCGGTAAGTATGATCCTTAAGGAGCACTATGAAAAACACCCGTTTTATAAGGATATTGCCTCGGTATTAACTATCCATAATTTAAAGTATCAGGGTAATTTCTGCAAGGACACATTACGGTTTTTTAACGTCGGCGATTATGTCTTTGTGCCTGAAAAGGTTGAATATTTCAATTGCTTAAATTTTATAAAGGCCGGCATATGCTATGCCGATATCATTAATACCGTGAGCGAGACCTACGCGAAGGAGATCCTGACAAGCGGCGGGGGCGAAGGCCTGGATGGGTTCCTCAGGCAGAGGTCGGCTGATTTGTATGGCATAACGAACGGGATAGATTATGAGGTATTCAATCCGGAAACAGATCCGGACA
>CAZCKQ010000213.1:0-3405 GCA_964499315.1 uncultured Eubacteriales bacterium
AGCTCATGCTTGATTTTTAGTTCCACATCATCGGAAAGGATATCAAGAGTAGCGTTCACAGCGCCTTCGATAGAATTCTCCATAGGCGCTACCGCTTCATCCAATTCCCTGTTATTGACGGCATACAGCATTTCGGGTATTGATTCGCAGCTGATGAATTCGCATTCGGACGCTTTCGAATATTCCAACGCCGCCTGTTGGGAAAAGGTACCTTCAGGCCCCAGATAACCTATGCGCAGCATCGCGCCTCCTGTCTTCAATCGGAAGTGAATGGAAGCAATGCGATATGCCTTGCCCGTTTTACCGCTATCGTCAGCTGCCTCTGGTGTTTTGCGCAGTTGCCCGATATCCTCCTGGGCAATATCTTTCCCCTCTCGGAAACATACTTTCTGATTTTGGCGATATCCTTGTAATCTATATCAACAACCTTATCGACACAAAAAGCGCAGACCTTTTTCCTGGCTCTTCTGAACTTCATCGGGTTTTTGCTGTCACCCTTGTCGTAATCCTTTGAGCCTCTGTCCCTTCTACCTCCTCCGGGCATATTGTTTCTCCTTTCATGAATTAAATTTTAATCGTAAATCTTTTTAAAACGGCAAGTCGTCATTGTCGTTTACTTCATAAAAACCATTGGCGGCAGGGGGCTGCTCCCCTGGCGCGTCGCCCTGCGCCCTTCCTGCGGCGCCGTCTTTCTTTGCGTCTGCAAAGTAAGCTTCTTCCGCGATGACTTCGGTTACATAATGCTTGCGTCCTTCATTGTCGTCCCATGTCCTCGTCTGGATCCTGCCGACGACGGCAACCTGTCTCCCTTTTTGAAAGTACTTGCCGCAAAACTCCGCAAGCTTGCTCCATACAACAACAGGGATAAAATCCGACTGCTTGTCCTCGCCTTGCCTGGAAAACCTGCGGTCGATCGCCAGCGTGAAACTGCACACCGGAGTATTGTTCACGGAAGTATACCGCAATTCAGGATCCTTCGTAAGCCTTCCCATTAAAATAACCTTATTCATAGCTCACCTTAATTATCCTTCTTAATTATTAGGTACTTCAAAATACCGTCGGTGATCTTGAAGATTCTTTCAAGCTCCTGAGGAAACGTGGGCTCTGCGGAAAAATCCGCGAGGACATAATAGCCTTCCGTCTGATAATTAATCGGGTATGCCAGTTTCCTTTTTCCCCATTCATCGAGATTCTCAAGCTTTGCTGAAGTTTCAAGAAGATTTTTGATTTTATCAACCAACTGTTTGATATTATCATCATCTAACTGCGTATTGATGATAAATACGGTTTCATAACTATTAACCAAGAAATTTCACCTCCCCTCGGACTAAACGGCCCTGCGGCAAAACGCAGAGCAAGGATAAGTTATTTTATCATAAAACATGACCGGGCACAATATGAATCGCCGTTTTAAATCGCCATTTAAAATCACCGTTTATAAAAAACAGCGTCGAGTTATACTATGACGGATATGAATAGCACGACATCGCATGAAATATCGCTTGAAACTTTGCTTGTGATCTCCGGGGAACATAAGGACCCGTCATCTGTGTTGGGCATGCACTGCAACAATGAAGGAGATATCGCGGTAAGGGCATTCAGGCCGGAAGCGGAAAGCATTGCCGTATTGGACGACATCAGCGGAATAGTCTATGATATGGTTAAAATCCATGAGGCCGGGTTTTTCGAGGCTGTAATAAGAAATACTGATTATTTCAGCTATAAATTGAGGATTACCGACCGCGACGCAAATACCGTCATACTGTACGATCCGTACAGCTTCCCGCCATCCGTCGGCGATTACGATACCTACCTTTTCAGCGAAGGCAGCCATCACCGGATATATGATAAACTGGGCTCGCATTTTGTCACATTGGACGGTATAAAGGGCACAGCTTTCGCCGTATGGGCCCCATGCGCAAAAAGGGTGAGCGTCGTCGGCAGCTTTAACGGCTGGGATGGCAGGACACATCAAATGCGCATGCTCGGCAGTTCCGGGATTTGGGAACTGTTCATACCCGAGCTGACGGCAAGTTCTCTATATAAGTATGAAATAAAGACCCCTTCCGGGGAACTGTACCTCAAAGCCGACCCTTTCGCCTTCTATTCCGAATTGCGCCCCGGCACGGCATCGTTGACATATGATATCGATGGCTATAATTGGGGCGATGATGAATGGATGCAAAAAAGATGCGAATGCGACAACATGAACAAGCCGGTTTCCATTTACGAGGTGCATTTCGGATCCTGGGCAAGGGTGCCCGACGAAGGCGACAGGTTCCTGACATATATCGAATTGGCCGACAGGCTGGTGGAATACGTAAGCGCCATGGGGTTCACGCATATAGAACTGATGCCGGTGACCGAGCATCCGTTCGACGGATCATGGGGCTACCAGACAACGGGATATTATTCTCTGACCAGCAGGTACGGAAGGCCCGAGGATTTCATGTATTTTGTGGACTGCTGCCACCGCAGGGGGATAGGCGTCATAATGGACTGGGTTCCTGCCCATTTCCCGAAAGACGGGCATGGCCTTGCTCGTTTCGACGGGACGGCGCTTTATGAACACGCGGACAGACGTCAGGGAGAACACCCCGATTGGGGGACACATATCTTCAATTTCGGAAGGAACGAGGTCAGGAATTTTCTTATCGCAAATGCGCTCTTTTGGTTTGACAAATATCACATCGACGGTTTAAGGGTAGACGCGGTCGCTTCGATGCTCTATCTTGACTACGGCAAAAAACACGGCGAATGGGTGCCTAACAGATGGGGAGGCAAAGAGAATGTCGAGGCCATAACATTCATGCAACAGCTCAACTTCACTGTGTATAAATACTTCCCCGGAGTAATGATGATCGCGGAAGAGTCGACTTCCTGGGCGCTGGTGACCAAACCGCCATATACAGGCGGACTGGGCTTCTCTCATAAATGGAATATGGGATGGATGAACGATTTCCTGAAATACGCCGCCATGGACCCCATATACCGCAAATATCACCACGATTGCATCACATTTTCGCTTATGTATGCCTTTTCTGAAAATTTCATCCTTGTGCTGTCACATGATGAGGTCGTGCACGGCAAACGCTCGATGATCGGTAAAATGCCCGGTGATGATATCAGCCGTAAGTTTGCGGCGCTGAGGGCATGTTACGGTTACCTGTACGGCCACCCGGGCAAAAAACTGCTTTTTATGGGAAATGAATTCGGGCAGTTCATTGAATGGAATTACATGCAAAGCCTTGACTGGCATCTGCTCAGGTATGAACCGCATATGAAGCTGCAGAGATATGTGATGGATCTCAACAAACTGTACAAGACGGAAAGAGCGCTCCATACGGCCGACTTCAGCTGCGACGGGTTTGAGTGGATTGACTGCGGCGATTCAGACCACAGCAT
>CAZCKQ010000214.1:0-3385 GCA_964499315.1 uncultured Eubacteriales bacterium
ACGGACAAGGGATATTGATAATCGGAGATAGCAGCGTTGGCAAGAGCGAGACGGCGATGGAGCTTGTAAAGCGGGGTCACAGGCTTATCGCCGACGATGTCGTCGAGATCAGGAAGGTCTCCGACAGGACGCTTCTGGCCAACGGTCCCGATATCATCAGGCATTTTATCGAGATCAGGGGCATCGGCATACTTGATGTCAAAAACCTTTATGGAGTCGGCGCGGTCAAGATCCAGGAAAATATCAACCTGGTCATGAAATTCGAGCTTTGGGATAATTCAAAGGATTACGACAGGCTGGGCCTCAAGGACGAATTTACTGAAATACTGGGAATCAAGGTGCCTTTATTGACAATTCCTGTGCGGCCGGGTAAAAACCTCGCGATAATCGTAGAAATCGCCGCTATGAACAACAGGCAGAAGAAGATGGGTTATAACGCGGCGCAATTCCTCACAGAGAGGATAGGCCGTGAAACCGGCAGAGGTGAAGAAGGTTGATATTTGACGAACTTGTCGCGATAGCCGGACCGGCGAACGTATTACGCGACGAGCCTATGAACAGGCATACTTCGTTCAGGATAGGCGGGCCCGCTGATTTTCTTGTCATAGCCCGCGATAAGGATGCGCTGGCCAAAACGCTCCGTTTATGCAGGCAATACGATTTGCCTGTTACGTTTATGGGGAACGGGAGCAATCTGCTTGTTCTCGACAATGGGATAAAAGGCGTCGTCATTAAGACGAAAGGCGGTTTTGACGGTTTTAGCTTCGGATGCGACGAAGGTGGCAAAGGTGACGAAGGCAACGAAGGTGATGTTCTTGAGGCAGAATCGGGGACGCTTCTGTCCAAACTGTCGGTTGCGGCATTGGACAAAGGACTTTCAGGTCTGGAGTTTGCGTCGGGGATACCGGGCACCTTGGGCGGCGCCGTTTATATGAACGCCGGGGCATACGGCTCCGAAATGAAAGATATTGTCATATCCACGCAATACATGGACCTTGAAGGCAACATCCACGAACTGGATAACGAAGGACACCACTTCGGCAGCAGGACCAGCGTTTTCGAATCAAACCGGGGCATGGGCATCATCATAAGCTCGCGGATCAAACTTAAAAAGGCCGACAAGGCGGAGATAGCCGCGCTTATGGAGGACTACACAAGGCGCAGGCGCCAGAATCAGCCGCTTGAAGTCCCGAGTGCCGGGAGCGTTTTTAAAAGACCCGGAGGAGGGCACTATGTCTGGAAATTGATAGACGGGTGCGGGCTCAGGGGTTTTTCAATCGGAGGGGCGCAGGTGTCTGACAAGCATTGCGGTTTCATTATAAATACCGGGAATGCGAGCGCGCGGGACGTGACCCAATTGGTCTGTCATATACAGGAATGTGTAAGAAAAAGCCATGGCGTCGAGCTTGAGCCTGAGATAAGGATAATCGGGGAACCCTGAGGATACCGAGGGTACCGAGGATACTGAGGGTATTTAGGGTACGATAATACTGAAGATACCGAGGGGAACACAATGAGACTGGTGGTTATAACCGGGCTCTCCGGAGCCGGAAAAAGTCTTGTGGCAAAATGTATGGAAGATATGGGATACTTCTGTGCTGATAATCTCCCGCCTGCCCTTATACCTAAATTCGTGGAAGTCTGTTCGCAGAACAAGATGGAAAAGGTCGCCCTTGTGATCGATATCCGCGGCGGAGTGCTGCTGAACGACCTCATCCCCGCCTTGAATGAGATCAGGAATAGCGGATTTACCCCTGAGATACTCTTTCTTGACGCATCGGACAATACGCTCGTAAAAAGGTTCAAGGAAAGCAGGAGGGCGCATCCGCTGGCACCCGAAGGAAGGATCCTGCACGGGATTGCGGAAGAAAGACATTTCCTTGTAAACATCAGGGATAAGGCCGATTATACCATTGATACATCACTTCTGACCGCGTCCCAGCTCAAGGACGAGATATACAAGATATTTGCCCGTGGCTGCGAATCAAGGGGCATGATCATCACATTGATCTCTTTCGGATACAAGTACGGCATCCCTCTGGATTGCGACCTGATCTTCGACGTCAGGTTCATACCCAACCCTTACTATATATCGGCTTTGAAAAAACTCTCCGGCAAAAGCGACGCCGTTAAGGAATATGTCCTGAACTGCAAGGAAACCGGGATTTTCATCGAAAAGGTCATCGAGATGATGGATTTTCTTATACCGAATTATATAAAAGAAGGTAAGACACAGCTTGTCATAGGTATAGGGTGTACAGGCGGCAGGCACCGTTCTGTCGCGATAGCCGACGCGATACAGGGGATACTTGCCCAAAGGCAGCATAATGTCAATGTAGACCACAGGGATATTGAAAAGGATTTCCGGAGCGCGATAAAATGAACATTATTGAAAATTTGCAGCCTTATTACAGGCTTAAGCGGATGCTGCACGAGAAAAGCATCCTCATAAAAGGTCCGAAGATCGTCGCGATCGGGGGCGGGACCGGGTTATCTACCATGTTGAGGGGCTTGAAGCTTTTCAGCTCAAACCTGACGGCGGTGGTGACGGTCACCGACGACGGCGGCGGCTCGGGTATACTGAGGGACGACCTCGGTATCCTGCCGCCGGGGGATATCAGAAACTGCGTGCTTGCGCTTGCCGACACCGAGCCCATAATGGAAAAGCTGCTTCAATACAGGTTCAAGGAAGGCATGCTGAAGGATCAGTGTTTCGGCAATTTGTTCCTGGCGGCGCTCCACGGGATATCGTCCAATTTTGAGGAAGCGGTCAGAAAAATGAACCATGTGCTTGCCGTTACGGGAAGGGTTCTGCCGGTCACCGTGAGCGACACGAGGCTATGCGCCGAGCTCGAGGACGGCTTCGTCATCTCGGGCGAGTCGAACATCTCAAAACATAACCTGATCCACCCCGGAAGGATCAAGCGCATATACCTCGAGCCTGAAATCGTCACGCCGCTGCCGGATGTTATCGATGCGATAGGCGAGGCCGACGCGATTGTACTCGGTCCCGGGAGCCTGTACACCAGTATAATTCCGAACCTGCTGGTCGAAGGGGTGTGCGATGCCTTAAAGAGCGCAAAAGCCCCCAAGATATACATATGCAATATAATGACCCAGCCGGGGGAAACCGACGGCATGGATATGAACGATCATGTCAAAGCGCTTGAAACGCATTCGTATAAGGGTATTGTCAATTATTGCATCATCAACGACGCCCCGATACCGCAGGAATTCATCAACAGATATTATGAAGACGGCGCTGTACCGGTGACGGCTGTTGACGCCTCGTCGGCGGCACAGGCAGTTCCATCCGGCGCTCGTGCGTCAGCGCCATCCGGTGTTCGTGCATCCGCGCCATCCGGCTCTCGTGCGTCCGCGCCAT
>CAZCKQ010000215.1:0-3360 GCA_964499315.1 uncultured Eubacteriales bacterium
GAAGGCGCGTACGCATAGCCGCGGACATTACTGCCGGATCGGTAAGGTTGGGACAGCAGGCAGAGGCGCTTATTACAATAGTATAATTACGGAGGAGTTAATGGGGAAAAAATACAGGGCGATTTTGTTTGATTGGGACGGGACTGCCGTAATCACGAGGGATGCCCCTGTAGATGAAGTCATGCCTTTGATGATAAGGCTTTTGGAAAAAGGGATCATTCTTGTAGTAATCAGCGGGACGACTTATGAGAGGATTGCCCATGGCAAATTGCATGAATATGTGCCTAAAAACATAATCGGCAATATGTTCATGGGACTGGGCAGAGGAGCTCACAACTATGGTTTCGACGCCGGGGGCAACCCTGTGCTGCTGCATCATATGATACCGGACAAGGATGTATTGATCAGGATACACGAGGCGGCCTTTCATTTGCACAAGTATCTTTTGATGAATTTTGATTACGAGACTGATATAGTATTTACAAGGCCTAATTACTGCAAAATAGACATGCTTGTCGACCTCGACCGTTGCGGCAAGCTGTATTTCCAGCCGGGAGAATTGGACCTTGTCAATGATATGCTGCGCAAGCACGGATATGACAAAGGTATCCGAGGTCTTATCGATTATACGGTCGGGATTGGCGAAGAACTGGGAGTCGGACTGCAGGTGACTACCGACGCAAAATATCTGGAAGCCGGAATAAGCACGAAAGGGGATAACATCGATTACTTCCTTGATAATGTGATTTTTAAAAAAGGCATCGGCATTGATGAATGCTGTTTCTGGGGGGATGAATTCACATACCTGGGAGAAGGCGTCAAGGGCAGCGATGCGCTGATGATTACCGATAAATCCTTCAAAGGGGACTTTTTTGATGTGTCGAAGGCTCCGTTGAAGCTTCCGCAAAACGTAAAACACATAGGCGGAGGAATAGAGAGCTTTTTGTCATTCTTAAGGGAGCAATCCGAGTAATTATGAGTAATTAATATATTGCTATAAAAAAATAAAATGAAGTGAAGGGGATGTATTATGAAAAAAATTAGGGCAATTATTGAGGTACTAACGCAGAGTGAAATTGAGATGATCCATGAGGCTTCACTGAAGATTCTGGAGAATATCGGGATTAAGGTTCCTAACGACGAATGCCTTGCGGTTTGTGAAAAACTCGGAGCCAAGGTCGACAAGGATGCCGAAGTGGTGAAGATACCATCGAAGCTTATGGAGGAAGTAATTAGTAAGGTCAGAAAAGCCGGTTTGGTTAATCATGCTGAAGATGAACCCCAAAAAATATATGGCGAGATATCGACCCAGGCCACCATCGTTGACTACAAGACTAAGACGCGCCGTTACGGACTGCTCGACGACGTCAAGAAAGGACTTGTCCTTGTAGACAAATTGGATAATTTCAAGGAAAACAACATCGTTGTGATACCGTCGGATTATCCCAGAGTCATGATGGATGTGATCGCTTTCCAGATGATCTATACCTATTCCAGAAAGCCCGGAAGGTCATGGATATTATTGCCTCAATCGGCTAAGTACATAATACAGATGGCCAACTACCTGGGGCAGGCGGTGGCATACTCACCGGAAACGGTAAGCCCGCTGCAATTCAGGAAGGAAAGCCTCGAGATCTCGGTCATATTTGCCAAAGAGGGAAAGTACCTGTATTCGGGCCCCATGGTAATGGCAGGAGGTACGGGTCCTGTCACTCTGGCAGGTACGGTCGCGCTGCAGAATGCGGAGGTCCTTGCGAGCGTCTTCCTGCTAAACGCTTTGAACAACCAGTTTTCATTCTATAATTCGGCGCCCCACTCGATGGATATGCGTACCATGATATGTTCGTTCGGTTCGCCGAATCAGGCCCTGATTGGCATGTGCATAGCGCAGATGGGTAAATTCTACGGATTGAGGTCGGTAAGCAATGCCGGGTTGACAGATGCATTGGCGCCTGATTTCCAGGGAGGTTTTGAAAAGGCTTGTTCGGCAATTTTCAGCTGTTTGGCGGGTACGACAGGCATAGGCTGTCAGGGAATCGTAGGCGCCGACCAGGGGATAAGCCTGGAGCAGCTTGTACTGGATAATGAATGGCTGTCGGCCTATAACTATATACTCGACGGCATCGAGGTCAATGCCGACACCATTGCCATGGATGTGATCGAAAGCGTCGGCATCGGAGGCAATTTCCTGTGCGAAGAGCATACTGTCGAACATATGCGGAAGAGCTATTGGTTCTCGAAGCTATTCAACCGCGAAAACTGGGATACATTTTATGATAAGGGCACTCCGGAATTATTGGACAGGGTGCACGATTATGTCGATTCCATTGTGAACGCAGGACCTATCGAACCGCTTCTGAGCGGGACGAAGCTGGATGAAATAAACTATATCGTAAAATGCGCCGAAAAAGAATTGGTGAAATAATAAGTAAAATAATAGGTGAAATAAGGAGAGCAGAACATGTCAGAAGTATTCGGATTCAAAGACGGGTGGATCATAAACGATACGAAGTTTTCGTTCGGTAACGAGGTTATGAAGGCCTCGGCCTATTCGCTCAGTAACGGCTATATGGGCAACAGGGGCGCCCTCGAGGAGATGGATTCCAAGAGGAAGAACATATCGGGCACAGTGGTGAACGGGATTTACGATACCCCCGACGGAAACCTGTGCAGAGTTGAGATAGTAAACATACCCAATTGGACATCTATCAGAGTTCTTGTTGACGACGAACCTCTCGATTTGGAGAAAGGGACTGTGGTATCCTTTAGTCGATTTCTCGACTTGAGGCGGCCGGTGCTCTGCAGGGAGCTCGAATGGCGCAGCCCGAAAGGCAAGACCGTCATTATCAGCTCTGAGCGATATGTGAATGCTTGTGATATCCATAATACAGGTATCAGATGGAGCCTGCGCGCGGCATGCGATTGCAGGGTGACAGTCGAATCGGGTATCGACGCCGATATCTACAATCTCAGGACCGACTGGCATTTTAAAAAATGCTGCGGCCGCAGGATAAAAAACGGATTGTTTTTTGAAGTCACGACCTTTGAAAAGGAAGACAAGGTGGGTATTGCCTGCAGCAACAGCTTCAGCACATCCGGTAAGCTTGTATCCGGACCGGACGCCGTCTCGGGTGCCATGCATATCGCTGAAAAGTATTGCGCCGACTTGAAAAGCGGCCATACCATCGAACTTGTTAAAATATGCGCCATTTATACTTCGAATGATACATACGAGAATCTTGATTTTATTTGCGACTTTAAATTAGACGATATGCTTGCTGAAGGTTACGAGGCATTAAAAAGCAAACATCTTCAGACCTGGGCGAAGATATGGGACACTGCCGATGTGAAAGTCGAAGG
>CAZCKQ010000216.1:0-3350 GCA_964499315.1 uncultured Eubacteriales bacterium
TGACTTTCAGTTATCACGGCGCGGAAGAACCGGCTCTTAAAAACATATCTTTTTCAGCACGGCCAGGCGAAATTACAGCTATCATCGGCAGCACGGGATCAGGCAAATCCACTCTTGTAAATCTTATTCCGCGCTTCTATGATGTTGACAGCGGAAGCGTACTTGTTGACGGTGTCGATGTCAGGGAAATGGCCCAGCAAGACCTTCGTTCAAAGATCGGGTTTATCCCTCAGACTGCGGTTCTCTTCACAGGAACAATTGCAGAGAATATAAAATTCGGCAATCAGAATGCTTCTGAAGAAGATATCAGATATGCCGCGGACATTGCTCAGGCAACCGGATTCATATCTGCTATGGACGACGGCTTTGAACATGAGATAGCGCAAGGCGGCGTTAATATTTCAGGAGGCCAGAAGCAACGATTGTCCATAGCCCGCGCATTAGTCAGGAAACCGGAGATATATGTCTTTGACGATAGTTTTTCAGCGCTTGATTTCAAAACGGACGCGCAGCTCCGCGCCGCCCTGAAACAAGAGGTTGCCGGTTCTACAGTGATCATTGTTGCTCAGAGAGTGGGCACGGTCATGGACGCAGACCGCATCGTCGTACTGGACGAAGGCAGGATTGCGGGGATCGGGACCCACAAGCAATTGATGGACGCTTGTGACGTATACCGTGAGATTGTATTCTCACAGCTTTCAGAGGAGGAAATCGCATGAGCGCAGAACCCTTACGCGGATCACGGGGGCCATTGGGCGGACAACGGGGACCATTGGGCGGATCACGGAGACCATTGGGCGGCCCGCTGGGAGGACCACGAAGCGGCGGACCCATGGGATTCGGAAATCCCGTTGAAAAGGCCAAAGATTTCAAAGGGACGCTAAAAAGGCTTATCGGCTATCTTAAACCTCATAAGATCAATCTGGTTGTCGTATTGATATTCGCGATGGCAAGTACGGTCTTTACCATAGTTGCCCCCAAAATAACAGGAACGGCAATGAATAAACTGCAGGATGGTTTTATTGCACGGCAGGTACTTCAGCAGATAACCGACGCACAGAAGAAGATACCGGAGCAGATCCGCGAACAGATGCAGCTCCCTTTGCTGGATACGGTCAAAGATCCGGCCCAAAAGGCGGAAATATGCAGAAAGATCATAGACATGGCGAAAGGCATTAAATTGACAAGCGATCAGATCGACGGCGCTATCAGGGCTATCAGAGAGACCGATGGCAAAATCGATTTAACATATATCGGTACCATCGTACTTATACTTATCGGGATGTATCTGATCAGCGCCTCATTCAGCCTCGTCATGGGACTTGTGATGTCAGGGGTATCCCAGAAAACAGTCCGTGACCTTCGCGGCGAGATAGACAACAAACTTGCAAGGCTGCCTTTGAAATATTTTGACAATCACCAGCATGGAGATATCCTGAGCCGCGTCACAAACGATATCGACACGATAGCGGGTACACTGCAGCAAAGCCTTACACAGATCATCACGTCCGTCATATCGATACTGGGATACATCATCATGATGCTGACCATAAGCCCGATACTCACGCTTATCGTCCTGGCGACGCTGCCTCTGTATATCATATCCACAGCCTTCATAGCAAAGAAGTCACAGAAGTATTTCGCTTCTCAGCAAAAAGAACTCGGTGGATTGAGCGGTCATGTCGAAGAAATGTACGCGGGACACAAGATCGTTAAGGCCTTCGGAAAGGAACAGGACTCCATAAACAAATTCGGCGCCATCAACGACAGGCTTTATGATGCAGGATGGAAAGCCCAGTTCGTTTCGGGCGTCATGTTCCCGCTCATGAATTTCATCAGTAACCTCGGTTATGTATTGATCTGTATCGTAGGAGGGATATGGATAACCAAAAATAGGCTGAAGATCGGTGATATAACGGCATTCATACAATACTCAAGGTCGTTCACGATGCCTATCGTGCAGACAGCCAATATTGCAAACATTATCCAATCTACCGTAGCTTGTGCGGAGAGGGTTTTTGAAGTGCTTGACGAACAGGAAGAGATACCTGACGGCAAGGATTCAAAGGAAACCGGTACGACCGTAGGCGAAGTGCGATTTGAACATGTGGGCTTCAGATATGAAAAAGATATCCCCTTGATCGAAGATTTGAACCTGGATGTGAAGCAAGGTCATACCATAGCCATCGTAGGACCTACAGGCGCGGGCAAGACCACTCTGGTAAACCTGCTCATGCGTTTTTACGAAATCCAGGACGGCAAGATCACTGTAGACGGTACGGATATCAGGGATATTAAGCGCGGCAGCTTGCGCAAGCTGTTCGGAATGGTGCTTCAGGATACATGGCTTTTTAACGGAACGATTAAAGATAATATCGCATACGGTAAAGAGGACGCGTCGATGGATGAGATCGTACGGGCGGCAAAAACGGCATATGCCGATCATTTTATCCGGACGCTCCCCGATGGATACAACACTGTCCTGAATGAAGAAGCGACAAATATCTCACAAGGCCAGAAACAGCTCCTGACAATTGCCCGCGCCATACTTGCAGACCCGGCCATCCTCATTCTCGATGAAGCGACAAGCAGTGTGGACACCAGAACCGAAGTACTGATACAGAAAGCCATGGCTAATCTTATGAAGGACAGGACCAGTTTTGTGATTGCCCATAGGTTATCTACAATCAGAGACGCCGAACTTATCCTGGTGATGAATCATGGCAGTATCATTGAAATGGGCAGCCATAAAGAGTTGCTTGATAAGGGCGGATTTTACGCCGACCTTTACAACAGCCAGTTCGATCTATCCGGTTCTTCCAAGCCTTTCGAGGTCGGAAAGATCAAGTGACCTTGTATGTAAAGTATGCGCCCAATCCTTCTTGTTTCTGTCGATATAGCCCTGGATTATTATCGGTATCCATGTAAGGTTGTACAACGGGAAGACCAGATAATACCAGAATATCTTTGTTGAGAGCTTTCCTTCGGCATATATGAATATTACTGTCCAATATGTCAGTAAGAATGATACTAAAAAGGTAACGAAGGTTTTAAGTCCAAAACCCTGTGACAGATCGGCAAACAAGACCATCCTCAGCAAATTGAAAAGCATGCCTGCCCCGCTTGCTACTATAATAAACGGCTGCAGTAAATACAAAGCAATATCGAAAGCCGTTAGATCCTTGTCCCTCCATGCTTTTTTCAGCAGACTGCCCAAATACCTGCCTGCACAGTAAGAATGCCCTTGCATCCAGCGTTTGCGCTGTTTCCATGATTGCGATATCTTGATAAGTTTTTCGTCATATACAATGGCTTCATGCGACCATTTGACCTTATATCCTTTTAACACA
>CAZCKQ010000217.1:0-3320 GCA_964499315.1 uncultured Eubacteriales bacterium
CTTGTCCTCATCGGACCTGAATATTACTATGACAGTTTGCCCCGGCTTTATTACAATGCTGGCAAGCGCAATATGCAATAAAGGGAATATCCCAATTACAGAAAATTGAGGTAAACCATGAATCGACGCCTTCCTCAAACCGCCCCCATGAAGATGAGACTTTGGGGCCTCATCATGTTGGCATCCATCCTATGCATCTCCTGTGCGCCATTTTCCAGGGAAATCATGAAGCAAGTTGATGAGAGCATCACTGTTAACGACATCCAGAAAAATCTGGAACAGTTTAAGGGGAAAAAGGTGCTCTGGGGAGGTGTTATCATTGAAACGGAAAACCGGTCAAATGAAACACGGATCCTCATCATGAAGACCGCCCTGGATATCGAAAAAAGGCCGGTGAACCGGGATCGTTCAGAAGGACGCTTTATTTTGAAGCAAAATGATTTTCTCGATCCGGTCATTTATGCCCAGGGCCGTGAAATCACGGTTGTTGCCGAGGTCGTCGGAAAAGAAGATTTACCGCTGGGGAAAATCCGTTATGACTACCCTGTGGTCATGGCCGAGCATTGTATCCTGTGGGAAAAGCCCGGTTATTATTATCCGATCTCTTATCCCTACCATTACTATTATGGACCATACTGGGACTATAATCCGTTCTGGGCACGTTACCCATTCAGAGGTTATTATCGAATATACCGATAGTTTACCCATTCCGTAATCGGTACAAGACCTGTTGTTTGTCTTTTCAACTCTGCAACCTAACGACCTTTAAGATAAAAGGCAATCGGTTTTGGCGGTTCAATGAAAAACCCCTGAACAGCATCAATATTCAGATCCCTGAGAAGTTCATATTGAAGCTCTGTTTCTACGCCTACTGCTATCACCGCAACATCGACACTGTGAGCAATGTTACAGAGCGAAGCAGCGTAAAATCGTGTATCGCTTTCAATATCTTTGATTTCTCCCGTATAAGCCCTATCGATCTTCACATATTCCGGATGGAGAGAGCGCAGATAGGCAAAATTTGAAAAAGCCTGCCCGAAGTGATCCAGTGATATCGTGTGGCCGCAATCATGTGCGAACGTCTGGAAATCCTTAATTAGAGACAGATTATGAATGGCGGCAAATTCCGAAAATTCAAATGTAACGCGTGGCGCGGACTGAGAAGGTTTTTTTAAGGCTTTGCGGATCCACTCCATAAAGGAAGGATCGCACAGCGACGTCGGGGAAATATTGACCGCCACATGGTCAACAGGGAGTTGATTGCGATCCAGACGTATGACCTCTTCCAGGACGATCCGATCCAGAAGCGCAATGAGTCCTAGTCGTTCAGCGTAAGGCAGGAACACACCGGCATCGAATACTTGACCGTCTTCATGAATGATCCTTGAAAGGATTTCAAGGTGACGGATAGCACCTCTGTCCACCGTTCGCACGACCGGCTGAACATCAAGATTTATCTTGTGTGCCTGCAAAGCCCTCTCGAGTGTTTGCTTCCATTGCTGTTGACCGGCAGGCATTTTCCCTGTTTCTTCCGTGATCGCGGTGACGTGCCAGCTATTAGGTCCGGTTTGTTGTGCTGTACGTAACGCCCTGTCGGCTTCAGACAGAAGCAGTCCGGGGGTCGAGGGAAATTCAAAGGTGACAGCGCCAGTATGTGCTATGCTGTCCATGCCGGGTATATGTAGCATGGCGAGTCGGCATAGCTTGTTGGTCACATCGGCGGCAACCGCTTCGGCATCCCCAGGCAGAGCATCCGGCAGAAAGATACTAAAATCGCCGCCGGTAAGTCGCGCCAGCACATGATTGGGATAGGGCTCCGTGGCTTCCTGCAAGACACTCGCCGCTTTTTTTAATAACGCATCACCGGCCTCAAGGCCCATTTTATGATTAAGCGAGTTGAGATCATTAAGCTGGACAAGAAGGAAAATGCCCTTTGCAGTCTTATCACGCTGCTCAAGGCATGCCTGTATTTGACCTTCAAAGTAACGGCGATTGCCTAAACCGGTCAATGAATCATAGTAGGCGTGCTTTCGGAATTCCTCTGCGATGGCGACCTGCTCTTCAAACATCACTTTGACCTTGTTGACCATACGGTTCATTGCGATAACTACTTGCCGAAGCTCCCGGGTTCGAGGAAGATCTTCTTGATAGGTATATTCTTTTCTGCAAATGGCATCTGCCTGTTGCTGAACACGGGTTAACGGTCTCAATATCATCCGCAGTCCCAAAGCACCGATGAGAAAAATAAAAAGACCGCAGGCAATGAACCAGATTGTTATTCGAATGCTATAAAACCAAAGCGTTTTATAGGCGTATCCGGGATGACTTTTTACATAGATTGTGCCGGCCTGACGCCAACCGGTCATAATATAGGAGGTTGCCTCAGGTGTCTCGATAGGAACCAATCGGATAAACCACCGGGGAACTTCATTGATGATAATACTGAGTTTGCGCTCACTGAGAACTTTTCCTTTGAGGTCGGCCAGTTTTATTGTTTGGTAATATCCTCGATCGAAAACGGCACTGATCATGGCTTCCACGCTGGCCTCATCCTTTTCAACGGTGCTTTGTGAAATTGCCAGCGCGAGAGATGTTGCCGTATCCTGTGCGTGAGAGTTCAGTTGGTTGATCAGGAATGATCGATTGTTTTCAAATGTAGCCATCCACGTTCCCGTCAACAGGACGAAAAAAAGTATAAGCGTAAAGATGATCAGTTGTCGATATAGAGTCATTTTAATACCCTTTACAAGTTGTTTTCCAATATTCTTTTTAAAAGATCCCGCCAGGGCCTGAGTCGGCTGCTGTCGATTACCTCACCCTCTCCGCGCTGCCGGGCCATCCAGAGGGCCGTGCCATTGAAACTGAAGATTGGTGTTAAGTCAAGTCGCTCTGAGGCCGATTTTATAGAATGATTCAGATTGTCGAGAATCAATGGCTCATCACCCGGTTTGCTGACATACGTCAGGACCATGTGAGACCTATTGAGATGAAGCGCTTTCACATAGGCAATACTTAACTTGTCATCTGATATACCCATAGCCTTCAAGGTGAAATATTTGGCTATGGCATAGTCTTCGCAGTCGCCGGCTCCTCTCGAGACGAATTCCAACGGTGTTGCCCAGTAATCCGACACTCCCCAGATATTGATATCTTCAGCATAGGTCATCGTCTTGTTCATAAATGCATTGACCTTTTCCAGCTTATGCCTATCTGAAGTGTTTCTATCAGAACGTACTATATTTTCCCATGCCATAAGACGAGCTGACGCTTCTTTGCCCCATTTATTTTCTGCTTGTTTCAAGACACCCTGATTAATGTGA
>CAZCKQ010000218.1:0-3319 GCA_964499315.1 uncultured Eubacteriales bacterium
AGAATAAAATCGTTATTTCCACTGAGAGCCTCAGCTTCAGTTATGGCAACAGGACGATATTCGACAATGCATCTTTCAGGGTCTGCAACGGATTGAAAACCGCGTTGTGGGGCGAGAACGGTTCCGGAAAGACAACGCTGCTCAACCTGATTGCCAGAAATCAGGCCGATAGTAATGATCAGACCGATAGTAATGACCATACCGATGGTAATGGGGATGGGAATGGCTGCGGTCAAGCCGCAAATATCCGCATCGTTCCCAAAGCCAGAATCGGCTACTTCTATCAGGGATTTGAGAATCTGGATCACAGCAGATCAGTGCTGGATAATGTGATGATGAGCAGTGTGCAGACGCAGACTGTAGTTAGAACTATCCTCGGGAGATTGCTCATATCGGGAGATGACGTGTATAAGAATGTCGGCGTTTTAAGCGGCGGGGAACGTATAAAGGTCTCTTTTGCGAAACTTTTCGTCTCTGATGCCAATGTCCTGATGCTCGACGAGCCGACCAATTACCTTGATATGATGTCTATAGAAGCCTTGCAGGATGTGCTCCGTGAATATGATGGGACTGTATTGTTTGTCTCGCACGATATCGGGTTTGTGAGGGCCGTTGCCGATAAGCTGCTTATCATTGAAAATCATGAGATAATGGAGCGTGATATCGATTATATTGCACATTAAAAATCGGGATGAATGATAGTCTCTCCTATATACTGTCCTTGGATGGGGGGAAGGAAAGTGGAGTGGTTGGACCGGTTGAATGAAGCATTGCGTTACATTGAAGACAATATGACGTCTGATATTGATATCGAAAAGCTGGCAAGGATCACATGCTGCTCATCGTATCACTTCATGAGGATGTTTCCGTATGTGACGGGTGTGACGCTGGCTGAATACATCAGACGCAGGAGGCTGACGATTGCCGCATATGACCTTCAGCAGAACGGTGGAGATAAGGTTATCGATTTAGCCTTAAAGTACGGATACGATTCTCCGGATGCTTTCACCCGGGCCTTCCAAAAACTGCATGGGATAACGCCTAAGGCTGCGCGCGAGCCTGGAGTTAAACTAAAAGCCTTTCCACGCCTCTCATTTCAAATATCAGTAAAAGGAGATGATGGAATGGATTATAAAATCGTAGATAAACCGGCCTTTAAGGTTATTGGCAAAGGAATCAGGGTTACGACGGATGATAGTGAGAACAGTAAGATTCTTCCTGAATTTTGGGGAGAATGTTATAAGAACGGCTTTTGCGCAAGGCTCGAAAAAATGTCGGGCAAGAATGCTGTTACCGGAGTAAGCAAACTCGGTGTATGCATCGAGTCTTCCGCTGATTTAAAAGAATTTACGTATCTCATAGGCGTGGAAAACACGGAAGGCAATATGAAAGGTGGCATTCCGGAAGGTTTCACCCAAAAAGAAATACCGGCTGCCTCATGGGTGATATTCGAATCAATAGGGTCAATGCCTGACGCGATACAGAATTTGAATAAACGTATCTATTCAGAATGGTTCCCGTCCACCGGCTTTGAGAGAGATGGGGACTTGGATATTGAAGTCTACCCTCCCGGAAACGTCAACGACATAAATTACCGCTGTGAGATATGGATCCCGATCAAAAGGAAGAAATAATCCACCAAGATATGACAAATATTATTATCACCGCAAAATGAAATACTCTCACCACTGGAGAGAGAAATTGAATAGTCGAATAATAGTCAATGTATCTTTTTGCAAAAGTCATGCGAAAAATGTGTGGCGCAATCCAAAAAGTCGTACGACTTTTGTGAAATTGACTATTGACAAAAAGATGCCGATATGAAAAAATACTACAAACGGTGAGTATGTGTATGAGGGTAGTATTGCCCAAGCTGCATAGAGGTTCGGGATTATGATCATTCTAACCTTACACGTGGAGGATATACCCGCGGAGTCACTTAATTGTGGCCTTGCGGGTTTTTCTTTTTATTATTGAGGTGTTTACCTATGAGCGACATGAATAGAGTAAAGCGGCATTTTGAGGAAGAGGCGCAGCAATTTGACAGCATTATAAGGAACCTGATACCTCATTATGAGCAAATGGTTGAGGCGGTTGTGAATGCGATACCGTTTGGCTGTTCATCTGCTATTGATGTGATAGATTTGGGCTGTGGTACAGGGACTATTGCAAGATCGGTAAAAAACACCTTTCCTAAAGCGAGGATCACATGTCTCGATATTGCGGACAATATGCTGCAAATGGCCCATTTTAAGCTTTCTGACGCCCCGGATACCGAGTATATAAATGACGACTTCCATAGATTCAGTTTTGATAAACAATATGATGTGGTTGTTTCGTCGCTTGCACTTCATCATCTGGTGACTCCGGACGATAAATCGGATTTCTATAAGAAAATTTATTCCGGACTAAAAAGCGGCGGCATGTTAGTTAATGCGGATTTGGTGCTCGCGTCGACTGAAACACTTCAAAATATGTATATGCAGCAATGGAAAAGCTTCATGTACAAGAATGTTTCGGAGCAAGAAGTTAAGGGTAAATGGATTCCCAAATATTATGAGGAAGATAGACCTGCCCTACTGATGGAACATTTGGATATGCTGAGAGAAATAGGGTTTGCTGCTGTTGATGTTATCTGGAAGTATTACAATTATGCTGTTTTTGCAGCTATGAAGCATTAATGGATGAGGCTCTGTATGGAGATCAAGCTGACGGAAGACAATTGCGTGCGTGAAATCCATATCGGCGATTTTTACGAGATACACGCTTTATGGAGCAGAACTCAGGGCGTTGGGCTGAGTGATGCCGACAACAGAGAAAATGTCGAGAAGTTCCTTGATAGAAACAGGGATATGAGCTTTTGTTACGAGCATGACGGTAAGGTCATCGGCACTATCTTGTGCGGGCATGACGGGCGCAGAGGCTACATATACCACGTAACTGTAGCTGAAGGGTACAGGGGAAAAGGCATTGGCCGCGTTCTTGTCGCTAAAAGCCTGCATCGGCTGAAGGAAGAAGGAATCCACAAATGTCATTTATTCGTTTTCGGGGACAATTCTATAGGCAATTCTTTCTGGAATGCTACAGGCTGGATCAAACGTGATGATATTTTCGTATATTCCAAAAATATATAATATGAAATATATCATTAATGTAAAATGTATAAAAAGAGATGAGGCAGCGGAATGAAGATTTATCAGGTCGATGATTTTGCAGACAGGATGTTTAAGGGGAATCCTGCCGGAGTCTGTATATTGGCAGGACCGGCAAGTGAACGATGGATGCAGGATGTCGCAATGGAAATGAACCTCTCGGAGAC
>CAZCKQ010000219.1:0-3229 GCA_964499315.1 uncultured Eubacteriales bacterium
TGATTTTCATGACATGGCCTGCCGGCAGCCTACGGATCGACTTATAGATACTCAAGGGGGCGGGGATATATCCGTAGGCAAAGTATGAGTCAAGGCCCTGAAGGTCCATGTCGCGCGAGACCTTCGGAGATGACAGCAGGGCCTTCGGCTCAGACGCAAAAAGCAGCTCCCCTTTTCCCGTGTCGGCATAAAACAGGGGCTTGATTCCGACACGATCCCGGGCGAGGAAAAGCGACCTGGAAGGACCGTCCCACAGCGCGAAGGCAAACATACCCCGCAGGTAGTTGACACAGTCATCCCCGTGTTCTTCATAAAGATGAATGATGGTCTCCGTATCGCTCTGGGTATAAAACGTGTGTCCTTTACTCTCCAGGTTTCTTTTCAGTTCCGGATAGTTGAAGATCTCTCCGTTGAAGACAATCCAGATCGTCCTGTCCTCGTTGTGAATGGGCTGCTTTCCGCCCCCAATGTCGATGATCGAAAGCCGCCGCATCGCTATACCGAGATCGCGATCGACGTAGCGGCCTTCGTCATTCGGTCCGCGGTGGCGCAATATGTCATTCATCGCCTGGAGCTGTTCCAGGTTGACGGGCTCGTGTGAGCCGTAATTAAAAATTCCGCATATCCCGCACATCTTCAAAAATCCATTGTTGCTTTCTTTATGACTTGACGAAATCGATTATACATTCTGTGCAAAGATCTCAAGCGTTGATCGCCACGCATCGCTAGGCTCTGCTCGCGATGACCTTTTTAGAAATATCGGCTCCGCTTTCATCCATATTTTGCCGCCAATCTGCATGGAAGTTAAGAGACGTAATATGGTTATCCTTTCCTGGGTGTCCAGACGAGTTGCTTCTGGCCCGATACAAACTTCCAAAAGGCGTGCAGGGCCGCCACGTTAATGAGCACGAAATAATGAATCATATGGGCAAGGCGGAAGCCTCTATTAGAAGCCAGTGGGGCCGCCAGACCCACAGCATAGCCAAGCGTCTGCATCGTGAACAGGAAGGCGTAAAAGGCTGCCTCCGGGACGAGCAGCGCGTTCCCGATGTACGCGCCGACGAGGAATACGAAAGACAGGTACCGCAGCACCTTGTGCGACCATAGCTGCCAGGCGTACAGCGCATTCCTTCTGAAGCTGAGGAGGTGGCGCATGTCTTTCAGCGCCCAGAAGGCGCGCAGGGACACCCTCACTCTCATACGGTATTCATCCGATGCCTCGGCAAGCGCGGTCTCTCTCAGGAACGCCCCGGGCTCGTACACCGCGCGATAGCCCTGAGCGACCACATCCAGCGGCAACACAAAGTCGGGCAGCTGATCCGCCCTCATGGGTCGGTACAACGCCTTGCGGACTGCGTCAATCCCTCCGTCCACACCCACTACAGACCCGACGGCAGTTTCAAGGGTGCGAAGACGGTTTTCATATTTCATGTAGGCAGAGCAGCCGTCGCCGGTCACGCTCCCATCGGGGTTCACATAGATCATTTTCCCCGTCACGTAGCCGATGCCGGGGTCCTTGAAATTTGCTATCAGTTTACGAATCGCGTCACGCTCATAGAGAGAATTCGCATCGGAAAAAACGATGATCTCCCCCCTGGCGCTGGGGATCGCAAGATTCAATGCAGAGGTCTTGCCGGCCCGCGGCTCCTGCCTGATCAGCTTCACGCCCTGTCCCGCATATCCCCGCACAATCTCATCCGTTCCATCGTCGGAACCGTCGGAAATGACGATGATTTCATTTCTTTCACCCGGATAGTCGAGCGCGAGCTTGTTCTCGATCGTCTTGCCGATGCATGTCGCCTCGTTATACGCGGCGATGAGAATCGAGACGGTGGGCGTGTATTCTCCCTTGTGGACGGGTGCAGGCATCAATTTCGCGAGGATCATGAGAATCGCGGGATAACCCAGGTAGATATACAATAGGGCAAGAAGAGACCCCGCAAACAGCCACTCTGCGACAGACATCAACATCAACCTTGAATCTGGACTGAGATGCTTACCTATGAATTGCGGTATTGGAGGCTGCCGCTGGACGCGGGTCCGACATACCCGCAGGCGATAGAAATAACACCATGAGTGCCGAACGATGTTATTTTAGAGCGTTTTGCACAGTAATAAATTCCTTCGACATGGTTCAGTCTTGTACCGGTATGCATGGTCAATTTTCGACGTATTTATTTCAGAATGCTCGATGCTATTAATCGGTATTCGTAATATAATTTATTGATCCCTGGTAAGATACAATCTGACAGGGATTGCCAATTACAACACCATTGTCGGGAATACTGACGTTCACCACGCTGTTCGCACCGACGGCAACATGACTCCCCAGGCTAATTCCTCCAATAATTTTTGCACCCGGCCCCAGATAGGCACTGTCTTCTATCCGCGGTATCCCGGGGTTCTTGCCTCCGTATGTTGCCCCGATAGAAACATCCTGATTTATATTGCAGTTTTTCCCAATTTTCGCCTGCGGATGCACCACAATGCCGCCAAAATGGCCGATATACAATCCCTTACCAATATCGGCATTGTAGGGGATACTGATTCCGTACTTGAATTTGTAGTGATTCAATATCAAACGGCTCAACAGGTACAGGGGCAAGAATAATATTCCCTTGCATTTCAAATAGTTAGATGTTCGCATCCAGAATGTATACTTGTATCCCGGGATCAGTAATACGCACTTCAAGAACGAAGAAGCATCTCTGGCAGCACAATACCGATATAAATCACTCAGCACCACATCAATGAATTCATTATGCCTCATAGATCAATGCCATTGCGGATAATAATCATACTTCCTAATTACACAATGTTTTCATATAGTTATATTTTCATCTCTCAACGACTTTCGCCGGATTCCCCAATGCCAGACTGGAGGAAGGAATGGATCGTATGACTACGGAGCCGGGTCCAATGACCGCAGCGTCCCCGATTTTGACGCCTTTTGCTACAATACTTCGGGCGCCGATTTTGACGTTATTACCTATTTTTATTTCACAGTTTGCTTTGTTTTCATTCAACGGCTCACTTCGTTCACGTTCAATTGAATGAAAATCCGTATCCATGATACCGGTTTCTTCTATGTGCACGTTATCCCCAATTTTTATCGAATACCGACATGACAATCGGACCGCGTAGAGCTTGACGTTTCTTCCGATTTCAATTCTTGCATCTCTGTTTAACGTATCTAAAGATACATATTGCTCACGATCACCCTTTATTC
>CAZCKQ010000220.1:0-3227 GCA_964499315.1 uncultured Eubacteriales bacterium
TCTTCAATATATTTCTCGAATACAAGAACTGGGGGCATATCCTCGACGCGGGCAATATCGGCGCTGTCAACGATGCAGTCGTATCGGGCGGGATCAGCGATCTGGTGCTGATCTCGGAAGGCCTCCACGAAAAGAAGATCGCCCAGATAGCCGACATGGTGGTGAAGCAACCTGGTACGAAGCGAGTCGTGCTGATCTCCGGGCCATCGTCTTCCGGGAAGACCACTTTTGCGCGGCGTCTTGAGATCCAGCTCCGGGTCAACGGAGTGAAGCCATTCACGCTCTCCATCGATGATTTCTTCTTCGACAGGGATAAGACTCCAAAGGATGAAAAAGGTGAATTCGATTACGAGGCCTTAGAAGCGGTAGAAATTCCGCTATTCAATAATGTGATTGCAGGTTTGCTTCGCGGAGACGCTGTCGAGATACCTGTGTTCGATTTTCTCAGGGGCAGGAGGTCGGAAACATACAGGAAAGCTAAGATCGGGCAGGATCATATCATCATAATAGAGGGAATACACGGGCTCAACAACGAGCTTACGCGTATGATACCCGATGAATTAAAATTCAAGATATATGTAAGCGCCCTGACGTCCATGAACATCGATGACCATAACAGGGTGCCGACGACCGACACCCGGCTGATCAGACGGATCGTACGCGATAATAAATTCCGGAGCAATGGAGCGCTCGAGACGATAAGGCGCTGGCCGTCGGTTCGCAGGGGCGAGGAGAGACATGTCTTCCCATATCAGGAATCCGCCGATATTATGTTCAACTCGGCCTTGATCTATGAACACGGTGTATTGAAGAATTATGCCATGCCCCTGCTTGAGAAGATAGACAAATCCTGTCCGGAGTATTCTGAAGCGAAGCGCTTAATAGAATTCCTGAACTACTTCCTTCCTATCAACACTGATAATATCCCTAAGAATTCTATCATCAAGGAATTCATCGGCGAGTGATGAGACATAAATCATTTTGTCGTATTTTGTGATAAAATGTTTTTAAGATGGATGACGCAAGACTAAAGAAAAAAGGTTTGCCGGGCTTATTTATAATCCTGCTGGCGGCGGTCGTTGCTATTTCAGCGATTACATACCTGAAAAGTCAAGGTTTGATTCTGAACGCATCGGGTAATATTGCGGTTGCGGTGTCCGCTGCTGAGCAGTCCTCCGCGGAGCAATCCTCCGCGGGGCAGCCCTCCGCGGGGCAATCCTCCGGCATAGTTCTGGATTCCAGCGAGAGGCCTGTGATTTGTACATACAAGAACAGCATCATCAAATGCACAGCGGAGAGCGTCACCTCAATAGACACAAAAGGCAAAGTGAAGTGGGAGATACGGATTTCGGCTGCGGATCCTTTTATCAAGACATCATCGGCCGGCTTGCTTGTCGCTGATTATGGAGGCAGATATTTGTGCGTGATAAGCGGCGGTGCGATAAAATGGGAGTCGATGTCCGGAGAGTCTATCGTCAACGCCGATATATCCGATGATGGCAGCGTCACAGTTATCCGGCGCGATACCAGCTACAAATCAAAGGTGTTTGTTTATGATCCGCAAGGCAGGGAGGTATACAGCAGGAGTTTTGCAAGCATATACGCGGTGCAGGCCGTTTTGAAGCGCCCCGGCAGGACGATGGTCGTCAACGGGATAGACCCTTCAGGTCTGTTTGCCGCTTCAGTCCTTAGCTTCTTTGATTCGGAAGGCAATCCGTCCGGGACATTGATTCCCGGCGAAAATAAAGTATATCCGTTTGTTGAGGTGCTTCCTGACAACTGGCTGCTGATCGGAGGCGAGGACGGCTTCAAGATATTCGATTCGGTGAATAAGCCGATATTCGAAAAAAATGTCGAATACGTATTGAGTATAGCGGCTACCGAAAGAAAGTATATCTTTGTCGCGATCAATCCTCCCGTAGAGTCGGCTTCGGGCCGGCTCCTGGTCTATAATACCGCAGGCGATATGATCTCGGATCTCAAGGTCGACGGAACTATCACGGGTTTAAATGCTTTCGGCGATATTGCGGCGGTCAGTACCGGCAGGGAGGTCTGGTTTATAACCTCTTCAGGCAAGATTAGCGGCAAATTCACTTCATCATCTGAAGTGACCGATGTATGGTTTATAAACAGGATGCAAGCGGCCGTCGTCACCCGTAACAGCATCGAATTGTGTGACGTCAAGGTAGGAGAAGCTTTTTATGGATTCTAAGCAGCGGGTAAGGAAGACACTGGGTTTTACCGAACCGGACAGGGTGCCTGTAGATTATTGGGTCGATAAGATAGTCACCGGGAAGCTTATGAAGGAGCTTTCCATCGGTGATACCGAAGCGCTGATGCGGCATCTTGGCATTGATTTCAGGTTCATCGAGGGGGCGGTATACTGCGGCCCGAAGCAGGATACGTGTGAAGATGGTTCATGGAGCGATATCTGGGGTGTCAGGAGGAAAAAGGTATTCTTTGATGCGGCGGATCCCGCCAAAGGCAGTTATGAGCATGTCGCGTACCATCCGCTGGCGGCTGCCGAGACCGTGGAGGATATCAAAAAATACGAAGGCTGGCCGTCGCCGGACTGGTATGATTATTCGAAGGTCGCACAGCAGGCCGGAACATATCCGGAACACACCGTGGTGTGCGGCGGCGACAGGCTGAACAGGACGGCGCAGTTGAAGCCCGCCATGTATCTGCGCGGTATAGAGCAGATCATGCTCGATCTTGTTCTCAACCCCGAAATGGTCGAGGCGATAATAGAAAAAGAGGTCGATTTTTTTCTGGAATACAACCGGAGGATATTCGAAAATGCTGATGGCAAAATAGATATCTTTTTCATGGGGGATGATTTCGGGACCCAAAACGGCTTGATCATGAGCATCGAAATGTGGCGCAGGTTCTTTAAGCCCGGCTTCAGGAAATATATCGATCTGGCGCATAAATACGGGATCAAGGTCATGCACCACACTTGCGGGGCGATAAAATCCCTGATACCGGATTTCATCGACTGCGGGCTCGATATACTGCAATCGCTGCAACCCCGGGCTGCGGACATGGATTTCGCCTGGATCAAGAAAGAGTATGGCAGGCATATATGTTTCCAGGGAGGCGTGGACATCCAGAAGACCATGCCCTTCGGCACCCCTGCCGATGTGGACAGGGAAGTTGCCGACAGGCTGAAGACGCTCGCTCCGGGCGGGGGATATATCTTGTGCACCTCGCACAACATGCAGGCC
>CAZCKQ010000221.1:0-3216 GCA_964499315.1 uncultured Eubacteriales bacterium
AAATAGACCGTATCGGCAAATATCAGAAACGAAAGGAGCAAAAACAAGACAAATATTGCTTGCACTCTGAAACGGTTGAATACGGATATCACAACTGCAATAACTATGATGATTATACATAATGTACTCAACATCATCAGCAGATTATGCGGAGTAATGGGAAACAACCTGCTTTGTTCCGACCATAGCTGAAAAGCCTGACATTTTATAAATAATAATACGACAAAAAGCGTTATAAAGATTTTTTCCAACTTATGCATTTCAATATTCCGGTCCTTTGTATCAGCGTCAATATCGCGTCATGCGCGCGGATTTCCATAGTGTCATCCAATGAAGCAAGTTCTGAAATAAACGGATATTTGCGTTCAAGGGCGGTCAGGATCAGATAATCGGCAAGCGCCGGATTTTTAGGGAGCAGGCTGCCGTGTGAATATGTGCAGAATACGTTTTTATATCTGGCTCCTTCGTTGCAGTCTTCTCCGTTGTTGCCAAAACCCTTGATGACTCTCCCGAGCGGTTGCACGGACGGCCCGAGATATGTCCTTCCTGAATGATTCTCAAATCCTACAACTAAACCGCTGTTTGCCGATGTTGCCGTTGTTGCCGTTGGTTGAAGAAAAGCGCATTCAAACACCAAGTTGCCGATCATCCTTTTTTTGCCGCCTATCGTCCATATATCCAATATATCAAGAAATTCAATTTCGTTACCTTCCCATGTCCTGTAATATTTGCCAAGCAGCTGATATCCGCCGCATATGCACAAGAATACCATACCTGCATCAATGGCATCAATTATTGCGCCTTTTTTATTTCTGATATCGCGCTGGACTATCTCCTGCTCGTAGTCCTGTCCGCCTCCCATGAAGACCATGTCGTATTCCGACGGTGTGAATTCATCCCCAAGACTTACATTGTGGATATTAACGCCGATATTCCTCCACTCGCACCTTTTTTTCAAAGCGGTGACATTGCCTCGATCTCCATAGATGTTGAGCAGGTCGGGATAAAGGTGGCATATATTTAATTCAAGCGCATTTTGTTCCGTCATCTCCAAAACTCCCTGACCTTGTATCTTTTTCTCAGTTTCCTCCTGATATCCAGCATTGCCGTATATGTCGGCAGAATGTATATGACTTGTCCCTCTCCGACAGATGAAATAATATCTGAAAGCAGGGCGTCGTAATCCTTGTTTATGGAGATCTTATCCTGATATAAGCCGGCATATTTCAATCTCAGGGCCATATCCTCAGCGCGGTTGCCGGATGCGAACAGAGTTTGCACTGCCACTTCCGGGCTTGCCAGTCTTTCCATGTCCACATCCCATATCCAGGAGATATCGGTCCCGTCGGCAATCCTGTCGTTCAACAGGAAGGCAATATTGAGACAATTACCGCTGTTTGCAAGGAAGTCGATTACCTGGTCGAATCCTGCGGGATTTTTCACCAGGATCAATTGGATTATCCGATTATCAGCACGGATGGTCTCCATCCTGCCAAAACCGCATTCAAATGAAGCATGCGCGGGTACGCACCTTTCGGGCGGGAGTCCGAGGGCAAAACTTACGGTAAAAGCAGCCATTGCGTTGTATATATTATATAATCCCGGTAATGCGACCCGGGCGGGTAATGTCTGCTCCGACTCTTTGAATCCTATCAGTATATCGGAGCCGTCATCCCCCCGCTGACTGACCAAAGCGCATACAATGTCGGGCGATGGCCGCGCGAATCCGCATCCGGGGCATCTGAAAGCCCCAAGGTGCCCATATATTTTATAATCATAAGTATATTCGGTTTTGCAGTGGATGCAAAACCTTGCATCGGAGTTGACGGATTGTGCATTTAAAGTATCATCGCTGCCGCATTCATTTAAACCATAATAAATGATCCTTTTGGCCGGTAATGTTGAAAGAGATGCACAGAGCGAATCATCCGCATTAAGGATCACCATGCTGTCTTCGTGTCTGGCGATGGCGGCTCTGACATTGGCTACGGTAGTGTACATCTCGCCATAACGATCAAGCTGATCCCTGAAGAAGTTGGAGACGACAACGATGTCAGGTTTAATATGGACGCATATGACATTTACCGCGGCTTCGTCGACTTCCAGCAGGGCTGTGTCATAATAGCGTCTTCCCCCGAATGAAGTTGCCTCGATAAATGCGCTGGTCACGCCGCTCAGCAGATTAGCCCCGGATTTATTGGCCATGTGCCTGATGCCGTTATCATCAAGTATCCGGCTGATTATCCTTGATGTGGTGGTCTTGCCGTTGGTGCCCGTGACCAATATTATCCTGCAGTCCTTGGATAACCTTGTCAAAATACTGGGGAATATCTTCAACGCTATTTTACCCGGAAGTGTCGTGCCTCCCAGATTAAACAGCCTGCACAACTTTATTGTGATTTTGCCAGCCATTAAGGCTAAAATGAACCTGAACTCCATATCAAATGATTATAGCATATTTTACGGTAATAATGATAAATGGTATAATGTTTAAGAAATTTGATTTGCCGGTCCGCCCGCCGTGTAGGAGGAGCAGTTGGAACAGGACGAAAAAATTTTGGTGAATAAGGCTAAAAACGGTGATATTCAGGCTTTTGAACAGTTGATTTCCGGATATCAAAAAAAAGTGTTCAATATTGCCTGCAGGATGACCGGTAACTACGACGATGCCGCTGACCTTGCACAGGAAGCTTTTTTGAAGGTATTCAAATCAATCGGGGATTTCAAAGGCCATTCCGCTCTTTCGACATGGATTTACAGGATAACTGTGAATCTGTGCCTTGATCATATCAGAAAGAACAAAAAAAGAAAATATGTATATATTGATAGTGATATCAGAACCGATGAAGGTGATATACAGCGGGATCTGGAGTATGACGGACCCGGTCCCGAAGACGAGACCGAAAGAAGCCAGATACGGCAGGCGGTAACGGATGCCTTGTCGGAATTGCCCGAAGACCAGAAAACGATACTGGTGCTCAGAGATATACAGAATTTCAGTTATGACGAAATTGCCGGAATCCTGAAATTACCGGGGGGAACCGTAAAATCAAGAATTAACAGGGCAAGGTCGGCCTTAAGGGATATTCTTAGGACTAAAAAGGAACTTTGGGATACGGATTACGTCAAATATAGTGGAAAGGAGGGTCTGGCATGAAATTGGAAAAGAATGAAGACAGGTTGATAAATGATTATATCGACGGGATTCTTGGCGAA
>CAZCKQ010000222.1:0-3194 GCA_964499315.1 uncultured Eubacteriales bacterium
GCGCGAGCCAAGCTTCCACTTCTTCAGAGCCTTCGAATGGTGGATATGGAAGCCCGGGAACCATTAAAAGGTAGATGTGGCAATGAAATAGTCATCGTCTACCCAGATGATCGACGGATCGGGATTAAACCCTCTTAATATCGGATTTTGAATGTACTCCACAATACTCCCCCCAAGATTTGATATATGATTTCTCCACTATTATTTGTTGCAGAATAGTCTGATAGATTTGCAGGGTCTGCCGGGTTGCTGCATTTAGTATCCGCATACCTGTATAATATGGTATCAGTACCGTAAAATCAAGCCGGACAATCTTCAAACTCGTACCCCGGCAGAAATCAACAATATATTAGATAATTATTTGACGGCCAAGCCGGTTATTAGATATAATTAGCTTGAGATTAGCTAATTAATCAGTACATATTATCTAATATCGGGAGGTGCCGTATGATTATCAGTACGACGGAAGTGCAGAATAACTTCGGCAAATACCTGAAGTTGGCAGCTGAGGGCGAAGAGATCCTCATCACGAGCCATGGCCGGATAGTTGCCACTCTTATATCCTATAAGGAATACAATGCGCATTTTGAAATACGTGAAGGCGTTTCGGAATACGTCCACAGCGGCATGAAGGTGTCATATGAAGAGTTTCTGGAAATCGCCGAAAATAGCCAAAACCGTTATGAGTATATCGATGGGGAGATATTCCTGCTGGCCACGCCGAGGTATGACCATCAGAAAGCAGCCCGGGAGATATTCAGGGAATTCGCATCCTGGTTCAAAGGCAAGCCATGCGAACCACTAATGGCGCCGTTCGATGTAACCTTGCATAAAGAAGAAAATGACTCCCATGTAGTACAGCCTGATATATTGGTATTGTGCGACAAGCAAAACATCAATAAAGACGGGCAATACTTCGGAACTCCGACGCTTCTGGTGGAGGTCGTTTCCAAAGCATCATCGAGCATGGACTTCATCAAAAAGCTGAATCTATACATGCTTAGCGGCGTCAAGGAATACTGGATAGTAAACCCGTCCTCGAGATCCGTCAATGTATTCACCTTCGCTGATAAGCAGATTGCGGGCATGTCGTCTTTCAACGATTTCGAAAAGGTCGAATCAGTAGTATTCCCGGGACTGAGTGTGGAATTAAGGAATATATTCTACTAAAGGAATATATTCTACTAAACCCGTTTTGAGATTATTGCTAAGTGCCCGACTGCCATGATGACAGGTATTTTATCTGTTCCTCAGTCAGTACATCGATCCGGATACCCATGCTCTCCAGTTTGAGCCGCGCTATTTCATAATCGATTTCTTTGGGGAGGATATGGACCTTTTTATCCAGCAGGGCTGCATTACGGACGATATATTCCGATCCAAGCGCCTGATTCGCGAAGCTCATATCCATCACTACGGCGGGATGACCTTCCGCGGCCGCAAGGTTCACCAACCTGCCTTCGGCCAGCAGAAACACCTTCCTTCCGTCTTTGAGTGTATATTCGTCCACAAAATCCCTTACGGTGCGTTTGGATACCGCAAGCCTTTCGAGCGCGGCAATATTGATCTCGTCGTTGAAATGGCCGGAATTGCCTATGATGACACCGTCTTTGGAAGCAAGGATGTGCTTCTCATCGACCACATTCAGGTCGCCTGTGACGGTTATCACGATATCGGCGAACGGCATGGCATCTTCGAGCCGCATGACCCTGAAGCCGTCCATTACGGCCTCTATAGCCTTCACATGGTCGACTTCGGTGACGGTGACATTGGCGCCCATTCCCTTTGCCCTCATCGCAAGGCCTCTTCCGCACCAGCCATATCCGCATACGACGAAATTCCTGCCGCATAAAAGAACGTTTGTGGCGCGCAGTATGCCGTCGATGGTGCTCTGGCCGGTACCGTAACGGTTATCGAAAAGGTGCTTGGTGTCGGACTCATTTACCGCAATGACCGGGAACTTGAGCGCCTTGTCGCGTTCCATGCTCTTGAGCCTTATGACTCCGGTGGTGGTTTCCTCCGTGCCGCCGAGTACTTTTTTCAGGTAGCTGTCGGCATAATCCTTATGCAGCAAGCCGACAAGGTCAGCGCCATCGTCCTGGGTAATATCCGGGCCATGTTTTATCGCGCTAATCAGGTGTTTGTAATATGTGTCCCGGTCCTCGCCTTTAATCGCGAATACCGGGATTCCAAAATCCTCGACAAGCGAAGCGGCAACGTCATCCTGCGTGGAAAGCGGATTCGAAGCGCAGAGCACCACGTCGGCGCCGCCGGCTTTCAGGGTTCTCATCAGATTGGCAGTCTCGGTCGTGACGTGCAGACAACATGAGATTTTCACACCCGAAAGCGGCCTTTCGGCGGCAAACCTTTCCCTGATCAGTTTGAGCACAGGCATTTGGTTGTCAGCCCATTCTATCCTGAGCTTTCCTTTTGGAGCAAGTTTATTATCCTTGATATCACATTCCGGCATGTTGCATACCCCTTCCGATTTTTGTTTGGTAACTTGTATCAACTTATATCATCTACAATTTTTGAATAACTGCCGCAATCAGGGCTGATACGGATTTTCCAGCAAAAGCGGCTGTTGCGAGCACATCTTCATGGCTTAATCTTTGCCCGGTTTTACTTGCGGTCATATTGCTTGCGGCCATATTACCTGCGGCCATATTAGTAATACACGAGAGCCCTAACGTTTTCATGCCTGCTGCACAGGCCGCGACCGCTTCAGGGACCGTGGACATACCGACGGCGTCGGCGCCCATTGCCTTCAAGGCTTCGATTTCCGCGGGCGTTTCATACATGGGGCCCTGGGCAAAAGCATATACGCCTTTCTTCAACGCAATGCCCTCCTGCGCGGCGCATTTCTCCGCAACTGCAATCAAGCACCGGTCATACGCTTCCGACATATCAGCAAAGGTATCAGATGTATCTGGCCTATCGGATACATCTGACCTATCGGATCTATCGGACACATCTATTGTACCATTTCCAATCGCGCTTGCGGGATAAGGCTGTCCTCCGTACGGTCTGAAATCCATTCCTCTCAGTGGCGACGGGCAGAACAGTCCTATATGATCGGTGATCAACATAATATCGCCGGGCTTGAAACTGCTATTTATTCCGCCGGCTGCATTTGTCAGGATCAACCTGTCCACTCCGAGCATTTTGAGTATGCGTATCGGCAAAACCACATC
>CAZCKQ010000223.1:0-3188 GCA_964499315.1 uncultured Eubacteriales bacterium
CTGAAGAGCAACAAGGAGCGGAGCTGGGTCAAGGTACAATAGGCCGAGGTACAATAAGAGGTTTAAGAGGAGGCATTATTTATATGAAAATGGCATTTAAGAAAGGCGTATCGGGCGTACTCAGGAGGTGCGAAAAAAATCCGCGCTATTTTGCCGATTCTACGGGCAAACCCATTTATCTTACCGGATCGCATACCTGGAGCGCTTACCAGGAGGGTCTTGGGCCTGATCCCGAAAAGAAGTTCGATTATAATGCGTTCCTCGATTGGATGGTGGCTCATGGATACAATTTCCTGAGGGGATGGATCCAGGAACAGGCCTCTTACGACAATTTCAATGTAGAAAGGGTGTATATAGATCCGCTGCCTTTTGTTCGCTCAGGGCCCGGCGTTGCGCTGGACGGCGAGCCGAAATTCGACCTGGATAACTTCAACCAGGCCTTTTTCGACCGTATCAGGAGCCGGGTGATCGCAGCCGGAGAGCGCGGCATATATGCTTCCATAATGTTGTTCAACCGGTGGAGTATAAACGAGCATACCATTCCCGGGGCGCTGCCGTGGAACGGGCATCCGTTCAACAAGGACAACAACATTAACGGAGTGGACGGCGATCCGGAAAATCTGGGCGGGCGGGCGATACACACCATGAAGATTCCGGCGGCCTTAAAGTATCAGGAGAAATATGTAAAGAAAATGATCGACACGGTCAACGACCTGGAGAATGTCCTGTATGAAATAGGGAACGAGCATCATGCAGACTCCGGCGATTGGCAGCGTCATATGGTGAAAGTGATCAAGGAATATGAAAAAACAAAGCCGCTCCAGCACCCGGTGGGAATCACTTCCGGCGGAGGCGGTCCAGATGCGCTGCCTAATAAGGAGCTCTTAGAGAGCGATGCCGATTGGATCTCACCCCGTAATGAAAAAGATGCGCCCTACATGGAAAACCCTGTTGCTGCGGACGGTTCCAAAGTTATACTTATCGATACCGACCATATCTGGGGGATGGGCGGCAGCCCGGAATGGATATGGAAATGCTTTACAATGGGGTTGAACCCGATCCTTATGGATCCGTATGAACCGATATATGGGCTTGAGAACTACGTGGTGGATGCGTGGACTGCCGTCAATAATCGTAATCATCCCATGTGGGAGCCCATCAGGATCACCATGGGATATGCAAGGTCATGTGCGGAAAGGATAGATCTTGAATCGGCGATACCGCGGCCGGACCTTGCATCAAGCGGATATTGCCTCGCCGATTACGGCCGGGAGTATGTGGTATTCGTCCCTGATCAGAAAGAAATAACAGTTGACCTCGGTGCAGAGGCATGCAAATATACTGTCGAATGGATGGACATCTACAGCGGCGAGAAGCAAAGCGGATCAATATCGCTCAGCGCCGGTACACAAGGCAAGCGCGCATTCTTCAATCCGTTCAGTAAAGCCGCAGCGCTTTATTTGAAAAGAGTATAACCACCGTAGTAGAGCCGGAGTATAACCGGTGTATAAACGAAACGAAGTATGAGTAGAGCCGTAGCAGAGCCGGATAGAGTATAGATTGACACCATAAGGCTGATGATGCTATAATTTCTTAGTGTTTTGCGGGTGTTTTACGCTGGTGTAGCTCAGCAGGTAGAGCAGCTGATTTGTAATCAGCCGGTCGACGGTTCGAGTCCGCCCACCAGCTCCACACACTGTCCGAAAACCTACTGTCTAACTGGTCATTTTTGCAAGTAATGGGACAAATAATTGCTATATATTCCCAATCATGTATGAATATACAGACTTTGAATGCATTTCACGTATGAATATGCGTAAAAACCAGATTTTACGTTTTAAACGCGCCCATTACTTGATTTTTTGACCAATCGTGCTGTTCCAGCAGGTCTTCGGAGAGTCTGTCCAGCAAACAATTGATTTTTCATGCCAATTATTATATAGTATATCAAAATCGGTTTGTTTAGATAAATTAAAAATACAATGAATTGAGGTGTTTTCAATGGCGAGTATAAATTTCGGAGGGGTCGTCGAGGAAGTTGTGACGCGTGAAGAATTTCCGTTGTCGAAAGCCCGCGAAATATTGAAGGATGAAGTCATTTCAATACTGGGTTACGGCGTCCAGGGACCGGCGCAATCGCTGAATCTCAAGGATAATGGATTTAACGTGATCATCGGTCAATCCAAACAGTTCGCGAAAGATTGGGACAGGGCAGTGAGCGACGGCTGGGTACCCGGCAAGGACCTGTTTGAGATAGAGGAAGCCGTCCGGAAAAGCACCATAGTCATGATGCTCGTCAGCGATGCAGCCCAAAGGCAGATATGGCCACAGGTCAAGAAGAACCTTAACGAAGGCAGCGCGCTTTATTTTTCGCACGGGTTTTCGATCGTGTATAAGGATCAGACGGAAGTGATACCTCCGGACAATGTCGATGTCATCCTTGTGGCTCCAAAGGGTTCGGGCACATCGGTCCGCAGGAATTTCCTGTCGGGCGCCGGCATCAATTCAAGCTTTGCGGTATTCCAGGACTATACCAAAAGGGCATATGAGCGTTGTATTGCCGTCGGTATTGGGATCGGCTCGGGTTATCTTTTCCCGACGACGTTCGAAAAAGAAGTCTACAGCGATCTGACCGGCGAAAGGGGCATCCTGATGGGCGCCCTGGCCGGTGTTATGGAAGCGCAGTACGATATACTGAGAGCAAACGGGCATTCACCCAGCGAGGCATTTAACGAATCGGTCGAAGAATTGACGCAGAGCCTGATCCGTCTGGTTGACGAAAACGGGATGGACTGGATGTATTCCAATTGTTCGGCAACGGCTCAGAGAGGCGCCCTTGACTGGAGGCCACGCTTCAAGAAAGCCGTGTTACCGGTATTCAAAGATTTATATAAAAAAGTCAAGAACGGCAGCGAGACACGCAGGGTTATAACCGAGTGCAGCAAGCCTGATTACCAGGCAAACCTCAATGCAGAACTCAGCATGCTCAGAAATTCCGAGATGTGGAGCGCCGGAGCGGCGGTTCGCAGCCTCAGGCCGAAAGAAAAGCAGAGAGAGATAACCGAAGCGACAAAAGGTATCCAGGGCAGGGGCGAAGCGTAGGCTGCCGGCGGATGCCGTCTGATAAAAAGATAAAAAATAAAATAAATAAAATAAAAAAATAAAAAAATAAAACATGGGCTGACCTG
>CAZCKQ010000224.1:0-3179 GCA_964499315.1 uncultured Eubacteriales bacterium
TCCGATAATGCGCTTGTGCTTGCCGTCATGGTCAAGCACCTTCCTCCTAAGCAAAGGAGCAGAGCGTTATTTTACGGCATCATGGGCGCATATTTCTTCAGGTTTGTGGCAATAGCTCTGGGGACGCTGCTGATACGTTTTTGGTGGGTGAAGCTTTTTGGAGCGGCATATCTGTTATGGGTGGCGGTCAAATATTTTGTCAACAGACCTGAAAACTGCGACCCTGGCAAGGTCCGAACCAAAAAGTACGGTTTCTGGAGGACGGTCCTTGCAGTAGAAATGATGGACATAGCTTTCAGTCTGGATTCCATCCTTGCGGCCCTTGGGATATCCGAAAAGCTGTGGGTGCTTTACCTCGGAGCCATTTTCGGGATACTGATGATGCGTGGAGTCGCCCAGGTCTTTATCAGGCTGATTGACAGATGCCCGGAAATGGAAATAACCGCGCATATAATCGTAGGTTTTATTGGAATTAAAATGGCGCTTACTTTATTGGGAATCCACATGCCTGATTATGTATTTTTTATCATCACCGCGGTATTGTTCGCAGGCACTTTCATGTATAACAAACTGAAGCAAAAGAGGCAATGCAAGCTAAAGAAGTGAAAACTTTTATTTTATCGGTCTTATTTTATCAGTCTTATCCCATATGTTCCATAATCATTGATGAGGCTTGACGTTTGGCCCTGCATGCTATAGGTTATGAACCGGCCGATGACATCGGCCTGCCCGGAGTGCAGCGTCACCCCTTCGAGGAAAAATGTCGCAAACCCCAGCACCTTTACGCATTTCTTACCGTTGACATTCAATGTGTTTACGACCGGTATGAATATTATCCTTGAACAATTGCGGTTGTAACTAAGGTATGTGCACTGCGGTGTATGAGAGCACGACGATATGAGTTGGTTTATTGACGTTTGAGTCGTCCCAGCGATATTACCGGTCTCGGTTACGATGATATCGCCCACAGAGATGGAGCCGCTGTAGCCATATAAAAGATTATCCCTGTAAATCGCCGCGCCATTGCCCCCAAGGGATATTGCAGCGTAATTGCCGCAAGTACCGTCCCCTCCGCCTTCTTTGAGCGTGTACATCCTTCCGTATTCGAATGTCTGCTGGACTACGGCAAGAGGTCTGGCTCCGGTAATTGTCCTGATATTCTCGACCTTTGCTTCAGCTTCGGCGTATACGTCCTCGGAATCGATACCGAAAACGCCCGCCAGCAGGTTATGCACGGTAATACTGCCATGAACGCGGACTGTCTTCGACGAAGTATCTATATCAACGTCCGAAGTATCCATAGTAATACCGTTGTTTGCGATGTAGTTCAGCACAACTGTTTCGGTATTAGTCGGATCTGTTATCAGTTCCTGCGCGCCGGCAAGCGCCGCCGAGTCCATAGTAGCTGAAAGGCGGGCTTTTTCCCATGAGACGTTACCGATGTCAATTACAAGCGCTCCCGAGGCGATAATAGCGGCGAGCGCCAATGCAAACAATACAGTTGAAGAACCTCTATTTGATCTTTTCATGCTCATACGCAACTATAAACTCCCAACTATATAACTCATTTCTTCTGTTATACTAATACGGATTATATCAAAGTTTTCCGGCTATATAGCATAGGTCATTGGCATCAATTTTAATGGTTCGATTAGCGGATAGAGCCGATAGAGTTGTGTAATAACAGGGCGCTGATGTGTTATAATAGAATAAATTTTTTACGGAAGCGGGGTCGTACGGGGACAATGATCAACGGTGCAAATAGCGGGGACAAGGCCGGACAAGCGCGCGGCAGACTTGTTGATGCGCGCAGGATAGTCATTAAGGTTGGCACTTCGACGCTTACATACGGGAATGACGAGGTCTGTTTTTCGCGTATAGATAAACTGGCGCGTGCCATATCCGACCTTATGAATCAAGGCAAGGAGGTAATCCTTGTGACGTCGGGCGCCATAGGCGTCGGCATCGGCAAACTCAAGCTCAGGGAACGTCCCAAAAGCATCCGTGAAAAGCAGGCCGTCGCAGCCGTAGGCCAGTGTGAACTCATGCACATATACAGCAAATTCTTTTCAGAGTACGGGCATATCGTCGGGCAGATCCTGCTCACAAGGGATGTCGTCGGCGACGAGACATGCCGCAATAATGTCATTAATACGTTTGAAACGCTTATTGAAAAGCGCATCGTTCCTATCGTCAATGAAAATGATTCGGTTTCGGTCGTAGAGATAAAAGTCGGGGAAAGGGATACGTTCAGCGAAAACGATACGCTGGCCGCCATAGTCGCCAAGCTCATTAAAGCCGACCTGTTGATGATACTTTCGGATATCGACGGCTTTTATGACTGCGACCCGCGTAAAAGCAACGCTTCAAGGATGTTTCCCGTGATAGAAGCCATCACGCCCGAAATCGAAAGGTGCGCGGGAGGTACCGGCACAAAGCGCGGTACCGGCGGAATGGCCACAAAACTCAAAGCCGCAAGGATCGCGACCGACTCGGGAGTCGATGTCGTCCTTGCAAACGGGGGTAATCCGGATATAATCCTGGACATCGTCAACGGTAAAGACATCGGTACGCTTTTTACCGCGTCCGTGCCGGTTTGACAGATGGAATCAGCCTAATCGTCTACAATATTCATATCTGAGTCGGTATCCGAACCGGTGCCGGTACCGCTGCCAGTACCGTTGCCGGTATCAGTGCCGGTATCATATGAACCGTGTACTGTACAGTATTCCGCAGCCGGCAACTCATACATTACGTCAGTCGGACGCTTCTCTTCGGGTTTGACCGGAACGTATTGGACAGTCCGCTGGATGAACACCCCTTCGATCACCTGATCGAAAGGGCAGTACGGGCCTGCGAGCAGGTATCTGTCCCATGTGTCCTTGCTTGCTTTGCAGACCCTGCCGAGTACATGGACGTCACAGTATTCAAAATCCTTCGGTTCTGTACCCTTTATGAATATCTCTTCTCTTGTCGCATTGCCGCGCGGGTCTTTCGCACAGAGCTCGGTGGCTATCTTGCCTGATATGGTGCATATGCGTTTTTTCACAATGCCTTCCGGCGCTTCGAAATCCTTCGCCGGGAGATCCGTGTGTATCTTCTCCATCACCGCCTTCCAGCCTCGGACCCTTGGCTTCTGCCAATTATGGGCATACTCACTGGCTGGGGAATGCTCACGG
>CAZCKQ010000225.1:0-3174 GCA_964499315.1 uncultured Eubacteriales bacterium
CTTAAAATCTATGCCCTGCACGAGTCCAGGTACGCTTTGGTGGGATGAGCCGAAAATCTTTACTTTGTAGGAGAACGGGGGAGTACAGAACTGAAAGCACGGTTTGAAAGCAACATGCAAAGAATAGGTCTTAAGGATACCATTACTTTACTTCCTACCTCTAGCAAAGAGGCATACCCGAAATTAGCCGATCGCATCTTCAGATTTCTGTTTATTGACGGAGATCATACAGAACATGGAGTAAAGAAGGACATTGAACTTTTTTGTCCGCTTGTGTGTGCAGGCGGCATTATCGTTTTTGACGATTTCAATTACACATCCCCCGGGGTGGTTCTGGCTGTGGGTGAATGGGTGAAGCGCCAGCCCCCCCGCTCGTCGTTTGTTAGCGGGAATATGCTTGTATGTAAGATATGAATAAATCAACCAATATTATTAGAAGAGTATATGCATTGTTTCCTGTACAGCGTGCATTGCGTTTTTTATTTGGAACCGCGATCGATGAGAAACGCTTCCGCCACAGGGATCCCGCCGATGTACGGCTAGGTTTCTCGAATATAACGCTGCCTCATCGTGAATGGCTTGCGGATCGAATCATCCAGGGATTGAATGCGAACAAAGGGGAATCGTTGCATATAGTCGAAATAGGATGTGGTTGGGGGCCGAACCTCGCAGTTCTAGCACGACGCGAACAGGCTTTGCAGCTCACCGGTGTAGACATAAGCCCTGCATCGATTCTTGAAGGACGAAAGCGATTGCAGGAACTCGGTTTGAATGGAATTACGTTGCTTGAAATGAAAGGCGACGACTTGAATATCTTCGCGACCGACTCTGCCAATGTTGTATTCACAGATGCGATGCTGCTTTACATAGGTCCGGATAAGATCCAGCAAACAATTCAAGAAATGATCCGTGTTGCACGAGATCGATTGTTGTTCCTTGAAATGCATAGCAAGGGAGCAAGTCCCGGGGGTTATTATATGAAGGATGGATGGATACGCGACTATGAAGCCTTACTAAGCCTTTTTGTCGGCAAGGATGCCGTGCATTTAGAAAAGATCTCTCCTCGACTCAGGGATGCTGGCCGTTGGCCGAAATACGGGACTCTTGTTGAAGTTGATTTGACCAATAAAACGAAGAAGGGAATATCTTCATGAATGACAGATCTATATCAGGCGTTGTAGTCACTTACCGCCGCCCGAACGAGTTAAGATGTTGCATTGATATGCTTCTACAACAAACAGTTCCGCTTCTTGAGTTAATTGTCGTAGACAATGGGGCCGAATTCGGCGATGACGCACGCTCAGTTTGCGACTCATTCGCAGGTCGGTTTCCCATTCATTACATCGTCAACTCATCTAACTGTCTGCCTGCTGGAAGAAACTTGGGCGTAAAGCATTGTAAGGGTGACTATGTAGCATTAATTGATGATGATGTTCGCATTGCCAGTACTTATCTTGAGGAGATTTTTAGCGTTTTTGACGAATATCCCAATGCTGTAGGAGTCCAGGGTTATATTGAACCCGGACGTCGTCCTTATCTCCGGGAGCAGCTCCATCGCTTATTCGGGCTGTATCATACAGAACCGAATCGCTGCCGAGTCCTTCCGACAATAAGCACAACCTATCCATACCCGCTTACTCATATCATAGCATGTGAATGGATCTCAGGTTCAAACCAAGTGTATCGCCGGTCAGTATTGCAAGAAGTGGTCTGGGACGAGAAATTGTTGAAATATGCTGATGGAGAAGATCTTGATCACTCTTACAGGGTTTATTGTCTTTACCCGGGTAGGCTCTATATCACTCCCAAGGCTCGGGTAATTCACGAGGAAGGAGTGACGGGCCGAACAGTAAAGTATGAGTTGATCATGATGCGCGAAGTGTATGGATGGTATTTGCTCAATAAATTGTTCCCGCAATCTAGTCTGGCAAAAGGGGCTTTTTTATGGAGCCGCATTGGTCGCCTGTTATTTGCTATTGCAAAGGGATTGGCTGGTAGCAGTGCCGAGGCTTACAAGGAAGTGCGGTTCTTGTTGGACGCCTATCGGCTTGTGTGGTCCCATCGGAAAGCAATTAGCCTAGGGGACCTCGACGTATTTCATTCAAAGTTCCATTACGTTAGAGATGTCAAACAATGATAATTGAAAAATTTTATAATATACATTCACTTGTTCGGTTGCAGGTAAGAGCATCCGCCGATATTTTGCAGGAGATTGACCATCATCTCGGACCGTTTTGCATCGGAGAATTAGACGCTGAACCCCATGTCATAATTGATCGCTATGAAGCAGCTCCAGCTGCAGCACGTGCGACGATTGTTGATGACTATGAATACGGTTCTGGTATTTATCACCGCAAGTCTATTCGGTTGTGGTGTAATCTCAAGGGTGCCCAGCATCGCTATCATATGGATCGCTTGATTCTGCCCATCAATTTAATCGTTCAGCTGGCGCTACTCCGTATAGGGTACTCTTTCTTGCACGGCGCCGCTCTGCTCATGAATGGCAAAGCGGTTCTCTTCCCCGCGTATCCTGGTACCGGTAAGACAACACTTGTTGCTGCATTTGTCAAGCAAGGATCGAAACTGTTTGGTGACGATCTGTGCATCATTGGGAAAGGTCGCTTGTACTCATACCCGCAGGCCTTCTCAGTTTATCCTCACCATTTGACGATCTTGCCTTACAAGGATGCATATGTGGAGCGGGCTTTTCGCAGAACAGCAATGATTGATAAGCTGCGTGCACCTTTTGAGAACAATCCACACCGGTGGTCAAAACTTGTCCGCTTTATTCTGGCACAATTTCGTGTACCTTATGTTAATGTAATGCCTGGAAGAATCTTCGGGGAGGGATCAATCGCACAGGATGGTGTGCTTGGAAAAGTAATCGTGATAGAGAGGTCTGGCGAAATATCATCGCTTGTGCAAGAAACAGTCGATTTGGCTGATATTGCGAGCCAAGCAACTGCGATTTTATGGCATGAATGGCATGCCTCGTTCCACGATCTTTTACTGTATGATGCGTTATCAGAGTCAGGCCGTCACACTCTTTCACTTTTTAAACAGGTCAACGATATTTATTCAGCATCTTTTAAATTTGTTCCGTGCACTCGTGTCCGCATACCAGCATCCTGGGATAACGTTAAGTTAACATGTGAATTTCCGAAGTTCTTTCGA
>CAZCKQ010000226.1:0-3129 GCA_964499315.1 uncultured Eubacteriales bacterium
GGGGGCATTTGGCCTTTATTTCGTTATGTACGCTTACCATTGCGATTTTGATTATATCGGCCGCGGTACCCTGAATGGGAGTATTGAGCGCCACCCTCTCGCCAAATGACCGGACCGCAAAGTTGGACGATTTGAGTTCAGGAATGTATCTGCGTCTGTTTAGCAGCGTTGTTACATAACCATTTTCCCTGCCCTTTTTTATAATTTCCTTCATATAGCTTTGTACGCCGGGATAGCTGCCAAGGTAATCATCTATGTATTTTCGCGCTTCCGCCTTTGTTATATTCAGGTCCCTTGAGAGGCTGTAATCGCCGATTCCGTATATAATGCCGAAATTAACGGCTTTAGCCCTGGAGCGCATTGCGGGAGTTACCTCGGCAAGGGGTACTTTGAATACCTTTGATGCGGTTGAGGCGTGTATATCGACATTGTTGATGAAATCGGAAATCATGTTTTGATCTCCAGAGATATGCGCCAGTATCCTTAATTCGATCTGTGAATAATCGGCGTCGCACAGGATATAATCCTCATTTTCGGGTATGAACGCCTTTCTGATTTTGCGGCCTGTTTCCAATTTGACGGGGATATTCTGCAGGTTTGGCTCGGTACTGCTTATCCTTCCGGTAACGGTGACCGTCTGATTAAAGCTGGAATGTACCCTGCATGTCTTATCGTCGATCAGATTGAGCAGCCCATCTGCATATGTAGCCTTCAATTTGGCCAATTGACGGTATTCGAGAATCTTGTAAACTATCTCGTTTTCGTGCGCGAGCTGTTCCAGCACCTCGGCGTCCGTCGAATAGCCTGTCTTTGTCTTCTTTACAGGCGGCAGCTTCAACTTGTCAAACAGTACGGATCCTAATTGTTTAGGTGAATTAATGTTGAATTCTCCGCCGGCGGCGCAATAGATATCTGATGTGATGTCAGCTATTCTCCTGCCCAGATCAGCCGAATACTCCCTTAAAGCCCGGATATCCACTTTAAAGCCCCGGTACTCCATATCCGAAAGCACACCCACCAAAGGCAGCTCTATATCATAATACAAACAGCGCTGCCCGTTGTTTTCCATAAGGGAGCCGAGTATATCGGACAATTGATATATGGTCTTTGCCCTGATTGCCGCCGATTTCAGATTTTCATCCGGGGTCCGCGGTTGGCTGCCGTTACCCGTTCCGAGATACTTTTGGCTCAATCCCTCCAATGGATACGATTCTCTCGACGGATCGAGTATATATGCGGCAATCATCGTATCAAAAGCGATTCCTGCCGTTTCAATCCCGTTAATCTTCAGAAATACCAAAAAGCTTTTAATATCATGTCCATATTTTTTTATTGACGCATCTTCCAATACTTCCCTGAAGGCATACAGGAAACTGGCTTGATCCGCGCTATCCGAAAGGTCGATGCAGTATAGCCCGCCTTCTCCGGCGTAAATCCCGATTCCGCCCATCCGATAATCGAAATTACCGCTTTTCGTTATTAAAGGATATAGAGAAAAGATACGCGTGCCCTTGATTATTTCAGTTATTTCATTGTATTCTTTAATACCGCTGCGGCATATGGTTACGGGAGTCTGTTCGTCCGAGCAATTGCCGGTAACTTCGGGCATACTGTCCCGTAGTCCGAATTTGTCAATATAATACTTGAATTCGAGCTTTTTGAATAACTCATACAGCTTCGGCCTGTCAAATCCGCTGAATTTCATATCCTGAATGCGGCAGAATTCGGGCATATTCCTGTCGATTTTAGAAAGCCTGCGGCTCAGAAAGGCGATTTCCCTGTTACAAGCAATTTTGTCGGCTACGCTTTTTTTATCAATTTTATCAATATTGGCGTAAAGGTTTTCGAGGCTCTTGAATCTGGTAATCAATTCAAATGCAGTTTTCTCACCGATACCCGGGACTCCCGGAATATTATCGGAAGGATCTCCCATAAGCGCCTTTACATCAATGAATTCACAAGGCGTAACGCCGTATTTGCCAACTACCCTGTCGTAATCATATTCTTCAGTCTTAGACCTGCCTTGGCGTGTTGACGGTATCTTTATCCTCGTTTTCTTTCCGGCAAGCTGCAGCGAATCCCTGTCCCCGCTAATGATCACGACCTCAAGCCCGAGTTGCTCTGCGCAATACGAAATGGAACCGATCAGGTCATCGGCTTCATAACCTTCATACTCCGCCCTGTATATGTTCATCGCGTCAAGGACTTCTTTTATGATGGGGACCTGGACCGCAAGTTCCTCCGGCATGCCTTTTCTGTGCGCCTTATAACCATCATATTCCTTGTGTCTGAAAGTAGGGGCTTTCAAATCGAATGCGACACAAATATATTCTGGCTTCTCTTCTTCCATGTACTTATTGAGTATATTGATAAAACCGAATACGGCATTTGTATACAGGCCATTTGAAGCAGCGAGCATCCTCGTGCCCTGGAGCGCATAAAACGCCCTGTTGAGGATGCTGTTGCCGTCTATGAGCATCAGTCTGCCTTCCGGCATAAACCCTCCCGTGACTTACTATCATTTGTGTTTGGCATCTATGAATTCTATTATAACAACAACAGACCCTTCCTGCTCTGCGACTTTATCGAAAGACACGGCATTTTCGCTGCCATAATTGTCTAAAAGCCATTTTGAGAATTCATCATACTTTTGAGCAGGTATAATTATCTTAATACTCTTGGCCGCACCCTTATCTTCTGTATTATCAGCGCTCCGGCCAAGTCCCGGCGGTATATCTGAAAAATCATATCCCATGCCGGCGGCATAAACCTTCAGGTTATCATATGCATTGGTTTTTTCGTCAGTCGCAATCTGAAAATTAGCGGCGCCGGAAGGTGCGCTTTCGGAGACAGATTCCTGCTTTTTCAAACTCATCATGGTATCTCCTTCAGCTGCGCGCGTGAGCATACCCGCATCTCTCTGAGTATTGGCATTAAAAAAACCTTCGGTAAACATAGTAAACCTGAGTATCAGAACAACAGCGATGCAAGCCGCTATCGCCGAAGCAATTCTTACATAGCGGGACCTGAATGTGATTAACATTCCCGTTCCTTGTTTAGCATTTGATAAACCTGCAAGTTTATTATGAAGAACCTCACTGAAATCCCGAGGCAGGTCTATTTCAGGAA
>CAZCKQ010000227.1:0-3086 GCA_964499315.1 uncultured Eubacteriales bacterium
CCGGGCGGGCCAATGTCGGCGTGGTCTGTACGGTGCGCGGCGTCTTGAGCAAGGACAAGTTGGATTTGAAAAAACTGCTGGCGGATGCTTTACTCACGGAAGGTCTGGCCGAAGCGGCCATCCTGGAAAGAGGCAGCGGCATTGCGTCAACCCGGATGCTGCCATGTCTTGTTTACGATAATATTGTTCTGATCGGTGACGCCGCGGGTCTGACATCAGCCCTGCACGGCGGCGGGATCGACATGGCTTGTTTGAGCGGCGTTCTGGCAGTCGGCGCCGTTATGGGCGGCAATTCAGGGGTTGCAACCTATGAGGAAAAACTGAAGCAATACGTGAAAGAAAAAAACGCGCTGGAGGCGGTCGCCATTCGAAAAATGAGAACGTTGAACTTTGATCAATTTGATGTCCTGCTGCGCGGCGTAACATCCCAAAGCAAGCTCACCCGCTTCAGGACCGCTCTTAAGCATCTGGATATGTTTTACGTCACGATGAAGTGGTTTGGGACGAAGAAATCAATTCCCGACTGGCCAGTTTAGATGCGGTTCATCCGGTTTTGCATACTTTCAATGGGCTTTTATGAGATAAGCCTGACGAACATAAGAAAAGCCCCTCCGGAAGGAGGGGCTAAAGACTAAAACAACGACACTTTTAAAAACAATAGATTGAGGATCAATCTGTTACTGAACACGTCTGTATGGTAAAGCAGGGGTGTATCCAGCGGCAGAAAGATTTGAGGTTGCCCCTCCAGATACCGCCCATGACCATCCGACAATCGCCTGCCATCCCCGCATTGTTGTAGTCGCCCCTGTCATCACGCGATTACCGGCAGCACCATAAGGGGGTAGCAGCAGACCCGAAGCGTCATAGGTGTTGACCACATAAGCCGGGTATAGATCGTGAACCTTGTACATCATCATGAGAGTGTAAAGATCAACGGCTATTTTGTAAAGAGTTGTCCCATCTGCAGGATTGATCAATGTACCTGTGCCAGTCGGAATGTTATCATTCATGCCATAGTTTGGACTCGATGTATTGGTATCCATAGGACAGAGATACACATCATAACCCAAACCTGTCAAAGAAGTAGTCGGGAGGATTTGAACGTAAATTCCTGCGGAATTTATAAAATACGTACTATCAACAGCAAACATTCCCATTTGTAGAGATATACCAACAGCAGTATAGATATCAGCAGCCTTAAGGTAAGTCGTGAGAAGCGGATAACCCAGCGCACTTGTATCTAGCGGATCTCCTCCAAGAGGCAACACATTGTAAAGATCGGCAAAGGAGATATTGGGAAGAGGAGATACCGCCAGTGGATCGCGAATGACTCCACCCGGAACAAAAGCAATCTGAACTCTATTAGCATCACCTGTTGCCGCAGTCATATGGGCATTAGCTACAGTTACATTACCACCACTACTCACATAAGCAGATGCCCATATGCCATTGATAGCATTTCTATAAGAATCAGCGGCTAGGTTACCCAGAACCGATTCTCCAACCGGGAAGCCGGGTGTAATTGACTCTGTAGTTATTGGAGCATTATTTATTGCCACAGTGTCAAGAATTGAATCCACACCTGTTAATCCCAATCCGGCAAAAGCAGGAGCAAGACCGGCGCTGAGGGCGGGGTTCACAACACCCGATACTATCGAGTCCACATACTCCGTCCACCCATTAGACGCAATTGCGTCATCGATGGGCATATTTGTGCTTGCATAGCTTATAACCTTGCCGGAATGCTTGTTTACCTTAAGATCAAGCCTTGCAACATATTCGCCATACTCCCCTGGAGAAACAAGGATTGTATCGCAACCAGGAGAGGCTCTCACCGCAGTCTGATTTCTGTGATTATGTCCGGAAAGAATCACGTCAATGCCGGGAACAGCGATGGCGAGAGCGGCATCAGGGCTCGATGCAACTGCATAACCTGTTGCCACATCAGGCACTGTAAAACCTTCGTGCGACAGAAGAACAATCATCTGAGCGCCGCCGGCTCTCAACGCATCCACCTGAGATTTGAGAGCCGTTGTATAATTATGATCAAAAGTCAGGGGTGAGGCATTGGCAGCGTCGAAATCTGCATTGGTACCCATTATTCCAAGAAGGCCTATTTTGATACCGGCTTTTTCAACAATCTTAGATTTAACAATAGTGCCATTGGCAATAAGAGCACTTATTGCAGCATGGCCGTTTGGGTTCATGTTACTTGCAAGTATCGGAGTAGTGAAAGGTGCGGAAGTATTGCTTTTTGCCAGGGTTATAAACCCTGCCAATGCAGCCGGTCCTAAATCATATTCATGGTTGCCGAGGGTAACCGCATCATACTGCATCAAAGAAAAAAACATGAAAGAAAGCGGAGTCGAAGGAAGCGTCATGGTATAAACGGTTCCCATTGTAAAATCCCCGCTGTCACAAAGAAGAACGTGGTTTACACCTCTGCTCCTCTTAACATCGGAAATATAACCAGCAAGACGCGCATAACCGCCATGAACGGTATCATTACCGGTAATAAGGGGGGAATATGATGCCGCAGAACCGTATCCGCCGGCATGGTCATGAATATCGGAGGTCTGAAGGATAGTAAGCGAGACGGTATTATTATCATGGTCATCACTATCGCTACTACTGCAACCCGTAATTGTAATGGTAAGGGCAAGAGCAAGCATTGCTAAAATGGCAAGTAAGACTCTAAATTTTTTCATAAATTCTCCTCCTTTTTTTATTAAAATATTTTTTTCGATACAGACTCTCGAAGTGCGACAAATCAATTCTTTACCTGTCCACCAGCAAAGAACATATCTCTATCGGTAAGGGTTATGTCTTTCTGTCTTTGCCTTTCCGGGCTGCCTTTATTGAAACTAAAAACAAAAAACCTCAGAGGACACAATCATCCCTTGGGTGATTAATATTGGCAAATTCTGATGAATCATTTTCACGTCGGCCCCCGGAAGTTGAGGGTTTGGTTGATGAGTTTACTGAGACAACAAGACGATTTATGATTTATAAATGCTCTTATTGAAATGGAAAGTCTGAGCTGGTCTGGCAAAACTGGACAGGTGCATAAGTGAGGGAGATGCTCT
>CAZCKQ010000228.1:0-3051 GCA_964499315.1 uncultured Eubacteriales bacterium
AAGGAGCGGGAAGCAATGATAATGCCATCATCATAGACAGAAAGCATACAATTAAATTGCATTTCAAGCGCTTCATAAAGATTACTCCTTTCCGCTGGTAAAACCGGAATTCAGGCATATCAGCCTTGAATACCCGCCAAGATTCGCCTTGGTAAATTCGATCTCACGTTTATCTTCTAATCTATAATCATCAAACATGTCTATGAAGCCGTCGACAGTGTCCAATTCAAACTTCAGAGCGGGCGTCCGGTAATGCATCGGGATCGTTACAGCAGGCTTTAGGGTTTTAACAACACTGAATGCACCCGAGGCATCGATGGTATAAATGCCGCCGACCGGCACAAGCAAGATATCTACCGCGCCTATCTCCGCGGCAGTCTCAGGATCGAGAGGATGTCCGAGGTCTCCGCAATGGCATACTTTCAACTCGTCTATTTCGAATATGAAGATTACATTCTTGCCGCGCCGCGCTCCGTTCGCTGCGTCATGGAAAGAGGAGACGCCTTTTATCCGGATATCTTTGACTGTATACTTGCCAGGCAGCGTAAAAGGCTCAAATCTGCCTTTCACGGCCTTAATATTGTAATGGTCATAATGGTCGTGGCTTGCGGTGACCGCATCCACTTCTACGGAAGGCATATCATAACCGACGGACGGGTCGAAAGGGTCGGTAAGTATTCTCGTCCCTTTCCCGGAGGTCAGGATAAAACACGCATGCCCGAGCCATTCAATGTTCATCTTTGTCATTCACATCCTTTCCGGCGCGCTAATCTTAAGTAAATTGAGAAGGTTCTTCAGTACTATATGGGTACTGTCTACAAGCAACAGTCTCGCATTAAGCAAACCTGCCTCTTCGCCTTTTACCCTGCAGGATTTATAAAAGCTATGGAACAATGCGGCAAGATTAACGGCATAACGGGTAAGCCTGCTCGGTTCAAGAGTCTGCGCCGATATCGCCACTTCTTCCGGATACTCCGCGAGCCCCTTCATCAATTCGATTTCTTCGGGCGCGGCAAGCAGACTCAGGTCGACGTCGGCAGCCGGGGGAACGATTATGCCGTCCTCCGCAAGGATCCTGATCATGCTGCATATGCGCGCGTGAGCGTATTGAACGTAGTACACCGGATTCTCATTCGATTGCCTGACCGCAAGGTCAAGGTCAAAATCCAGATGGCTGCCGGCCGCCTTGGTATTGAAAAAGAATCTGGCTGCATCGCGCCCCACTTCGTCGAGCAGGTCGCATAACGCTATGGTCTTGCCCGACCTCTTTGACATGCGCGCAATTTCCCCGTCGCGGTAAAGCCTGACAAGCTGATATATTACGATATCAAGCCTTCCCGGATCTATACCGAGCGCTTTGACTACGGCCTTCATCTTCCCCGAGTGTCCGTGATGATCGGCTCCCAACAGGTTCACAACCCTGTCGAATCCCCTTTTTAGGAACTTGTTCCTGTGGTATGCGATATCAGAAGCGAGATATGTCGGCGCCCCATTGCTCCTTACTATGACCTCGTCCTTTTCCGCTCCGAAATCCGACGCCCTGAACCATACAGCTCCATCCTTCTCATACGTATATCCCTGACTTTTGAGGAAATTTATCGCGTCCTCAACTTCGCCGCTTTCATACAGCTGTTGTTCGGAAAACCATACGTCGTATCTGATACCGTAATCCTCAAGGTCTTTTCTAATGCTTTCCAAATTCCTTTTCAGCGCAAACTGTGAAAGGGCCTTTCTTCTCTCGGATGAATCGGCGTTAAGGAGCTTGTCCCCGTTAAGTCTTGCGTATTCGGCAGCATGTTCGGTAATATCGTTTCCGTGATAGCCGTCCTCCGGAAAAACAATGGCTTCATATCCGGGGAAAAGCTGCAGATATCTTGCCTCAAGCGATTGGCCGAATTTCTCGATCTGGTTGCCCGAATCATTGATGAAGTACTCCCTGCACACATCGTACCCGGCCGCTTCCAGCACGCCGGCTATGCAATCCCCAAGCGCTCCGCCCCTCGCGTTCCCCATATGAAGCGGACCCGTAGGATTGGCGCTGACAAACTCGACCATGACCTTTTGCCCGGCGCCGGCGACCGATCTCCCATAATCGCCTTGCTCGGCCTGTATGGCAAGAACCGTGTCATAAAGCCATTTATCATCGAGAAAGAAGTTAAGGAATCCGGGGCCTGCGCACTCAACCCTCTTTAAATATGTCCCCCCGGCTCCGCCGGGCCCTCCGGCACCCCCGGCCTTTATAGACTGGCATAAAGCCTTTGCAATGACGGAAGGAGGTTGCTTAAAAACCTTGGCAGCCTGCATGGCGATATTTGACGAGAAATCACCAAAGCCTTTTTGTTTCGGCACCTCAATATTCACGGCAGGCAATGCTTCATTCACGGCAGGCAATGCGTCGCCGGTGCTTGTCCCGGTATCCCGGGCCATTTGCGTGAGTGCCTTGGATATTATATCTGCAAGTTGTTTTCTGACTGTCTCAATCATATTCGTCATATGCTTTCGATATCCACCTTCTCCACCGACAATACGGGCCTTTCCAATATCAGGCCCCCTAATTCAGTGAATTTCTGAACGCTGTCGCTTGTATAATATTTATAAAATGGCTTCGTACGACCGTCATTACATATATCGGCAGTCTCTAACGCTTTGATTACTTCGTTCGCAACTTCCGACGCCGAACTTATTATTGCGGCATCGGCGCCGGCGAGCTGCGATATGATACCGGACAGCACCGGATAATGCGTACAGCCCAAAACCAGGGTATCGATCCCGGCGGTCTTCAAAGGGGCGATATATCTATTGGCGATCTGAAGCGTAATATCGCTGTTCCACCACTCCTTCCCTTCTTCCACCAAAGGCACAAAAAGCGGGCATGCCTTTGAAATACAACCGCCTCAGGACACAGCCGCTTAATCGCGGATTCGTATACCCCGCTTCCGATGGTGGCAGGTGTGCCGATAACACCTATCTTCCGGCTCTTTGTGCCCTTTACGGCTGCAGCGGCTCCGGGTCTGATGACCTCAACCACAGGAATGCGGAGTTCCGCGCTGA
>CAZCKQ010000229.1:0-3031 GCA_964499315.1 uncultured Eubacteriales bacterium
GATGGTATTCGCCTTGTTCGGTATATTCACCTGATAAATCCCCGGCTGGTTGTTGACAATGGCATTGATGATAGGTACGATCTGCTCGTCGCTTTGTCTGGCTTCAAAAGTATCGGTGACAGGCCTGCTGTAATCTGTAGCCGCAGATCCTATCCTGCTGATATTGCTGTCCATATCCGCGAGGTATTCGCTCCAGCCTATTTCCGAATCGAAACCGCCCAAACGGCCAAACCATTTCTTTTTGGTCTCAAGGTCGGTATTATGCCACCAGCCGGCAAACCTGGGCGTATCCCCGATAGGCATCAGGCCAAACATCTTATAGAGTTGGATGGCGGCTTTGGACATCTGATTGTCATAATAACCCGCAGGTCCTTTTTGCCAATATTCCTCGGCCTTGGAGGCTATCCAGCCGTCAATAAGCGGATAGGCGTCCTTGCCTTTGTACCTGAAATCGGTCATCCATATCCAATGGTTGAATCCGGGCATTTGAGCCGTAACATGCTCTTTTTCGAGCCCCAGCACATCGGCTATTTCGCGGTATCCATAATGTCCGTGGCAAAGCCCGATGACCTTGACTCCTGTCTCGCGGGTCATCAGCGTACATCCTTCGAATACGGGATTTGCGGATTGGAGTAGCCATGCTTGCGGGCAGATACGCTCGATATCCCGTGCGACTTCGAGGAAGAATGCCATCTGTGTGATGGAATGGAGTCCAACGCCCCTATAATAGCCGTGCCTTTCGGCAAGGCTTCTGAGGGCTTCGCTCCGCTTGTGGCCTCCCACAAGCGCGGTATTGATTATGAAATCGGCGTTCTTCAGCGCAAGCTCGCTGGACGTGGTCAGGGTAAAGGACAGCCCTGCTTTTAGCTCCGTGTTCAAACGTTCAGCAAGTATACGGATCATATTCAGTCGTCCTTCATCAATATCCATCAGGACCACATGGCTGCCGCGCAGTCCGGGATTAACGCACAGGTCGCGTACTATCCCTGCCGAGAATTGGGCGCTCCCCGCGCCGAGGATTGTGATTCTTATATTTGCCGCCATATATTACCGCCGCCTCTCTTTGTGTGTTTCCTGCAGCAATTATTATACTCCAAAGTGATCATGTGCAGTAAGTATCATCGATAGATACCCATTTCCTTTCCGAGTATAATCATTATATGACTGAGAATAAATGGGGGTGGAGTGCCGATGCCGCAGTGCTGTACGGAAAAGCAACGTTATGCCTGAAGTGCGTGAATAATTGCCCGACGAAAAACATCCGGTATTCAGACGGAACGATTCAATTCGGAGACACTTGCATTGCCTGTCTGAAATGCATTTATGCCTGTCCCGCCCATGCCATCAACCTTAAAAAGTATAAGTGGCTGCCCTTAAAAAGCGGGTATGACTTGCAGGCAATCATTCAAAACCAGAAACTCAAAGGTAATTATGTTACGAAGAACACCAAAGGCTATTTCCGGACCTTTTACAAATACCTGCATGATACTTGACATATTTCATTTTAGGATTATCATATTAATTGTATGCTTGATTTAAATATTAAAAGGGCGCCTGTTAAAGGCCTCCTCAGGGTACATCCTTCAAATCCGCTTTACTTCACCGATGACAGCGGCAAAGCAATCCATCTGGCAGGCCATCAGATATTCTGGGACTTAGCCGACCACCATTGCGGGCATAAGTATACATATGGTCATAAGAAAACCCTGGATTGGGACTGGTATCTGGATTTTGCCGAAGAGCACAATTTCAACTATCTGCGTAACTGGGCGGAGTTTAGTATAGGCCGCGGCCCCGGTACAGCTGACCCTGACCGGTGTTCCACACCGCAGGTTTATGCCAGGACAGGCCCGGGCAATGCGGTCGACGGCAGACCGAAATTTGATCTTAATACCTTTAACCAGGACTATTTCGACAGGATGCGCAAGAGATTCGCGGAGGCGGGAGACAGGGGCATATACGTGTCGATTATGCTTTTCGACGTGTTCAATTTCAGCAAAGGCAATCGGGTGCCTCCGTATACCAGATGGGACGGAAATGTATTCAACCCGGCCAATAATATTCAGGGTATAAACGCCGATGAGAACGGCGATGGAAGCGGATTAGACTTCTTCTATACCGATTGTCCGGCGATACTCGATCTGCAGAATGCATACGTCCGAAAAGTAATCGATACCGTCTCCGACCTTGATAATGTGTTTTATGAAATTGCAAACGAACTCTATGCGCCCTTGTGGCAGACTAATATGATAAACTTCATAAAATCCTATGAGGCCGGGAAAATCAATCAGCATCTGATACTCAGAAGCGCCGGCGGAATGGACTCAAGTGATAAGTGGACCAGCGCCGACAGGAATGAACTTACGGGCAGCCCTGCCGATGTCTTCTCGATAGACCAGCATTGGCCGGGTCACGACGGTTCCGACGTTCCGGCAAACCGGGATGCAAAACCGGGTATCTGGGATAATGACCATGTCTGGCCTTTTATGGATTGGAGATTTCACAAGTATGTATGGCAGGCGTTCACAAGAGGCTATCACTACAATCTGTATGACGAGCCTTTTGAAAATCCCGATTCGGAGAGCGCGGAAATAGACCGGACGAGATACAACGTGGGGGCTACCGCCGCATATGCGCAAAAGGCCGATCTTTCCGGGATGAAGCCGATGAACGAGCTTTCCGATACCACATACTGTCTGGCATGTCCGGGAAAGGAATATATAATATTCCAGCCCGATGCGCCCGCGCCTTTTACCGTATCGGGGCTTACCGCCGGTCAGCCGTATTATTATGAATGGTTTGACACCTACAGCCTTGCAGTCACAGCAACCGGTTGCATCACCCCGGCTTGCCAGGTGCATATGTTTTATCCTTCATATGAGAATGCGGTTTTATAACTTAAAAGAAATACATGATTAAGGCATATTGTAGTTATCAATTATGACATCTTGAAGTGTATTGTATATGCATATCCTTAATGGCGATAGTCCAAATTATACCACAGTACTTCGCAAAATTCACAAATTGTTAA
>CAZCKQ010000230.1:0-3025 GCA_964499315.1 uncultured Eubacteriales bacterium
GCCCCACGATGAAGGAGACGGCTTTCTCTTCAAAAATTATGATTCCGGCGGATTATGGCATGGGTTGTCCCAAAGTGTCCGTTTTCATCGGAACCCTCCGGACATACGGGAGCGGCAGATGAAACGGATTATGAGAGAATCACGGAAGAAATATGCCTTGAGCACGATGATTGACCAATACGTGAGAGTCTATGAAGCGCTCAATGGCGGAAACCCTCTTGCGTAAAAAATTTTTTTACTTTTTTCAATCAAAGCCCGCCAGACAAAATCCCCTTCAAATCCAGGTAACAAATCAATTCACGACGAGTTCGGAGAAAGCTATTAAAGACGTCATGCCGACGAAAGTCAGCATCCAGCAATAAACTGAATTGCCTCTTTATTTCTTTTGTTATATGAAATTATGAATTGATTATTAAATCTGGTTCATCTCCGAAAGGGTTGCTATCTTTTCCTGGATTCAAGGGGTCAAGCGCGAGGATGTTTTTTAATGCATTTCCCTCGAATCCTTGACCCCTCGGCCCCTCGAACCCTTTATATTTGAACCCTCGAATCCTTTTTGCAACTAAATGGGAGAAGAGCCATAAATGATGACAACTATAACCGGTATCCATATCAAGTTCTAAATCGCTTTTGTAAGCATATTCAGTTCTCTTTTTGCCCAGAACAATACGATAAAAAATGCCAGGACATTTGAAAGAGGCTGCGCCATCCAGACGCCGTTTAATCCAAAAAATGTCGGAAGCAGGAAAAGCAGCGGTATTAATAACAGCACATCGCGCATCATAAGTAAGGCCATGGATGTCATACCCTTTCCGAGACCGATAAACATATTAATCCACACGAGAATGACGCCGACGGGCAGAAGCATGGTAATAAAGATCCGCAACGCGGGAACCGCGATTTTGATAAGCTCTGCCTCGTTCGTGAAGAGCAACATGATGGGGTGCGCAAATAATTCAAATATTAAGAAAACGGCTGCTGCAAAAATGACGGATATTTTCACGGCAATATTGACTGTTTCAATGAGTCGTTTGTGAAGTCCGGCGCCTTTATTGAATCCGACCATCGGCATTACCCCTTGCCCAATGCCGAAGAAAACCATGACAACAAGACCGTTGATACGGAAACAGAGGCCAAGGGTTGCGATGGCAAGAGAACCGAAGCTTCCAAGAATGAAGTTGTAAACTATCAGGACAAGTCCGAAGGTGAGGTTGACGATAACAGACGGGAACCCTGTTTGATAGATTGAATAAATTATCGAAAAATTCGGGATAAGGTAGCGCCAATTCAGAATATATTTTGTTGGATTCAATTGCAGGTAATAGAATGATAGAATACTTGCAACGAAATATGCAATAATCGCAGAGAGGGCTGCGCCACGAATTCCCATTGGCGGTACGGGGCCCCAACCGAAAATAAAGATAGGGTCAAGCACCATACCGACAGCAGACATGGCAATAATCACGTACATTGATTCGTTTGGTTTGCCTTCCGCCCGCAATAGATTATTTGTCATCATCGTGAATAATAAAAACGGCGCACCAAGTACTATAATAGAAAGATATTGCCTCGCTAATGGTAAAATCTCGCCTGTAGCGCCAAAAATTTTCAGGATTATATCGTGGTAATATGTAATGAGGACAATTATCATAAGCCCCAACAGGGCGGATAATATAATAACCTGACCGGCCGTCTGAGCGGCCTTCATGTCTTTTCCTGCTCCAAACATGCGGGCGGCGAATGAACCTGCGCCGACTCCCGTCCCGATACCGATGGCTCCAAAGAGCATCTGAATGGGAAAACAGATGGTCAAGGCAGCCATGGCCTGCGGGCTCAGCCTCGTCAGCCAGAATGTATCGATAAGATTGTAGAAAGCCATTGCAAGCATTGCGGCAATTGACGGCCAGCTCATTTTTAAGAGAAGAGGAAGAATAGGGCCTGTTCCGAAATCAAGTTGAGTGCGATTCATATATGCGTCGTTCTATTGCAATACCTGAGCGTCATGACTATAACAGAAAATAAGGAATAATCTTCTTTTTGCATTTTTTGTTTTGTAAATATATAGAACAGGGTCTGCTTACATGGATTAAGGGTCAATATCAAGAAGATTCATGTGTGGGGAAAATAATGCTACAGAATCAGGATACATATGACAAATAACGGTGCGCAAGATACTGAGCATAATTTGATCGTTATTCTGGGACCGACTGCTTCAGGAAAAACACGACTTGCGGTGAGGCTGGCAAAAGATATGGGGTCCGAAATTATATCGGCAGATTCCCGTCAAGTATACCGGGGTATGGATATAGGAACCGGCAAAGATCTGAGTGAATACGTTGTCAATGGCGTATCCGTGCCCTATCATCTCATCGATATTGTTGATCCAACCTATGAATTCAACGTATTTGAATACCAAAAGCGTTTTTACAAATCTTTTTCAGAGATATCTTCACGGGCTATTATCCCGATTATGGTGGGAGGAACAGGGCTTTATATCGAATCGATTATCATGGGATATCGAATGATGGAAGTGCCGGAAAATCCCGCTCTCAGAAAGGAGCTCGATAAAGAGGAATTACAGGATTTAGTGAAGCGACTCCTCACATTGAATCCGGAAGTCCACAATACGACGGATTTAAAAGACCGAAAACGATGTATCCGCGCCATAGAAATCATGGAATATGCCGGGGCGGGGAAGGGCGCATGTGAAGAAAACCGTCCCATAATCATTCCGCTGGTTATAGGTGTCCGGGGGGAACGGGACATGCTCCGACAAAAGATTACGAACCGTCTGATAGAGAGATTACAATCGGGCATGATTGATGAGGTAAAAAGACTGAATGAATCGGGAATCGGATGGGAAAAACTAAATTATTTTGGACTGGAATATCGCTATGTGAGTCTTTATCTTCAGGGGAAAATCGGCTTTGACGACATGTTTCAAAAACTGAATACCCGTATTCATCAATTTGCAAAGAAGCAGGAGACATGGTTCAGGCGTATGGAAAGGCGGGGAATAAAAATA
>CAZCKQ010000231.1:0-3008 GCA_964499315.1 uncultured Eubacteriales bacterium
CTTGATTTGATGCTGTATATGAATGGGTATATGAATCCTTTTGAGATATATACCTGCGTACCCGACCATCTGTTAATCAGCGAATAGTTCTGCGTGGAGGCATAAACGCCGCTGTTCATGTATATGCCGTTGAAGCACAATATGCCCGCCAATATGAGGACGGCTGTTCCTGCCAATCTGATCCGGACCGACCTTATTTTCGCCTTTGCGAACAAAAATGCGGCGACGGTCCCGAGGACACAGACGATTATGACGCCAATGATCTTCCAACTCAGCCGGATATCGTATTCGCCGGCCATCTTCATGGATTCCGACAGCAGGGAGAGGTCCGCCGCCAGCAGCGGGTCGTTCCTGAACATCAGCTTGAAGTAATTTATCAGCGTGAATGTCACTGTCACGGCAGATGTTACAAAAAAGCTGATCCATGCCCTGTTTGTTATGAAATACAATAAGAAAATGCAGAATACCACGGGCAATATGTTAAGAATCGGCAGCGGTATTATCCTGAAATATGAAAGGAACATCGGCAACCGGTAATACGCCGCGCCGAAGTACAGGCTTACAAGCCCGAGGCCTATCCCAGCCAGAAGAAGCGCGAAGCAGGTGCGGGTAACTTCCCTTACCTTCTCATTCATTTTGCGTTCTTTTTTAAACATCTTTAATATTCTAACATAGTATCGGCTTTAATAGAATTTGCAATTCGGAGATTATGTAAAACCTCATAAAATCAAGCAATTCTTATTTAAAGCGGCAGTTTTATTGGTGTGAGGCATGAACGGGCTTGGGTACATGTTTGCTTTTTTAGCCATTTTTAGTATATTTAATAAACACGTAATGTAATGTAATGCATATAATTGGAGGCTGATCGGATTATGCCAGCTGCAAACCATCCGGCATTTGATGAGGAACTGGAAAGGTGCAGGTATACACTGGGCTATGTGGATAAAACACTTGAAAAGACGCTTGCAAAAAAAGGCAGACTTGATTCGGAGGTTGAGAGCACCCGAAAGCATTTGAGCGGCGACAGCAGTCAGAGTTATGTCGACCTGATGGTGAACATTATGCTGCAAAGCAGTATGAGCCTGAAAATCAGGAACCTAATTACGGCTAAAAGCAAGCCGTACTTTGCCAGAGTGGATTTTCAGGAGCATGGCAAAAGCAAACCGGAAAGCCTGTATATCGGCAAGATGTCTCTTATGAGGGAAGAGGACCAGGAGGTGATAATCGTTGACTGGAGGGCGCCGGTTGCCAATCTGTATTATGAAGAGAGGCTCGGTCAGGCGCGCTACTTCTGTCCCGACGGTGACATCACCGGCGAGATGCTGCTCAAAAGGCAATTTTCCATTAATAAGGGCATCCTTGAAAATATATTCGATATCGACATAACGACAAATGATGAGTTTCTGCAAGCATACCTCGGCGCCAATTCGGAAAACAGGCTCAAGGAGATAGTCTCGACCATACAGGTCGAACAGAACCGGATAATCAGGGCGGATATGTGGAAGCCCGTCATTGTCCAGGGGGTTGCGGGCAGCGGCAAGACAACGATAGCGCTGCACAGGATAGCATATTTGATTTACATGTATGAAAAAAAGCTAAATGCCGACGATTTTATGATTATAGCTCCGACCAGACTGTTTCTGAATTACATTTCAGAAGTGCTGCCTGAACTGGGCGTGGAGCGGGTGACGCAATCGACCTTTGAGACCTTCGCCGAGCGGATTCTCGAAAAGAAATTCAAGCTGAAAGATCCTAACGAGAAGCTCATTAAACTCATGAACGAAACCGCGCCCGAAGCAGACATGCTTTACAAGGCTACTAAACTGAAGACCTCCATGAGGTTCAAGCAAATCATCGACAGGTATGTGGAGTACATTGAGTCGGGATTTATCCCTGCGCTGGATTTTGAAATTGAAGGCCGGGTCATTTTCACCAGGGATGAGATTAACCGCCTGTTTGTTTCCGAGTACAAAAGGCTGCCGCTTGTGAAAAGGATCGATGAGATAAAGAAACATATGAACAGCAGGCTAAAAGCCATGAAAGACAAGATAATCGATAGCCTTTATGAAAGGTCCGCAGCAAGGATAGCGCATTTGAAGCAGCATTATTATGAGAGTGAAGACAGGCAGCGGCTTATCGCCGAGATCATCGACAGACGAAATGAAAAGATCGATAAGGTCGAGAGCATATCAAAAAAGGCGATAAATGAATATATAAAAAGGATCTCCAAATTCAGTCCATGGCAATACTATCTGGATCTGATGAAGGATATGGCGCTGCTGATTAAATTATCAGAGGGCATGGAAGATGCCGGGATAATACAGTTCATGAGTGAATATTCAAACCGGATATTCAGGGACGGGTATATTGAGTTGGAGGACTATGCCCCGTTGATATATTTGAAATACAGGATCCATGGCATTAATGAAAAGATCGGGGTCAGGCAGGTTGTGATCGATGAAGCCCAGGATTTCAGCGTATTCCAATTGTACGCCCTCAAAAAGATAATCAAGGACAGCTCATTTTCCATGCTTGGGGATTTAAGCCAGGGGATTCACTCATACAGGGGAATCGACGACTGGCAGGATGTCCTTGATAATGTCTTTGACGGGGGTAATGCCGTCTATATGACTCTTGAACAGAGCTACAGGACGACGATAGAAATCATGGATGCGGCAAATATCGTCATCGGGATGCTGAATAATGATAAGCTGATAAAGGCAAAGCCGGTATTCAGGCATGGCGACCCGGTGTCTTTGATTAAAACCGATAGCAGGGCGGATACGGCTGATACACCTAATACACCTAATACACCTAATACACCTAAGACACCTAATACACCTAATACACCTAATACACCTAATACACCTAGTACACCTGATACTGCTAATACGGCTGATACACCTGATATAGCCCTATTGGTTGAATTGATCAAGAAGAACATCTCGGTCGGCTGCAAGTCAGTCGCAGTAATTTCAAAAACGTTTGACAGATGCAAAAAGATACAC
>CAZCKQ010000232.1:0-2995 GCA_964499315.1 uncultured Eubacteriales bacterium
CCCGTCAGCAGCACTTTAGAGGCATTCAGCACTATAACATGATCGCCTGTATCCATATAAGGCGTATACTCAGGTTTATGCTTGCCCTTTAATATCGCGGCGATATGACTTGATATCCTTCCCAAAGGCTTGCCGGCCGCGTCAACAACGTACCATTTCCTTTTAAGCACGTCAGGCTTCGCCATAAATGTCTTCATTAGAGACCCTCCGTCTTGCTGTTATCTTTACAGTTATCTCTTATTTTTGGCACTTGAATATTGTATTATATGAATCGGCGCAATGTCAAGAGTAAATTGCCATCAATTTAATTTATCTTGTGATATCTTCAATTATTGTTTAATATATGGGTATATCTCTTATTTAATCGTCGATGACTCATTTTTTTAATATGATACTCCGGCCAGGTAAAGCCCGTGCGGCGGCGCAGTCTTTCCGGCCAGCTTTCTGTTGCCTGAAGCAAGTATTTCAGGTATGGTTTCTGGCGGATATCTGTGCAGTCCTATATCTACGATTGTACCAATAATGATCCTCACCATATTATAAAGAAACCCGCTGCCGTGTATTTCATAGCAAATTGCCCCGCTGCAGGAACAGTCGCAGCATATCTCGGAAATCCGCGATTCATGGACAGTCCTGACGGTAGATTTAACTTTGCTTCCTGTTGACATAAAAGCCTTGAAATCATGAGTCCCTATGAAGTAACCCGCCGAAACGCACATCCGATCAAAATCGAGGGGCTGCCTTACAAACCATGCCCTATCCCTCATTAAAGCTGAAGGCTGAGCCCCGTTGACGATCAAATACCGGTACCTTTTTGATGTTGCTGAAAACCTTGCATTAAAATCCTTATCGGCCTCGCTTGAACCGCGGATTGTTATATCTCCGGGAAGGAGCGAATTCAACGCATACGCGAATTTATCGGCGGGTATTCGGGAATTGGTATGAAAATTAGCGACCTGCGCAACGGCATGCACTCCGGCATCCGTCCTGCCTGCCCCGGTTATTTTGCAATCCTCCGAAGTCAGCCTTCTGACGGCGTCCGAAAGGACATTCTGGACGGTATTGGCGTTGCGCTGAGATTGCCAGCCATGATAATTCGTACCGTCATATTCAATTTCAAGCCTGATATTTCTCATATCCTATTGTAATATTAGTATTACCGTAAAAAATATAAACGAGAATCCCGTCAGGATAAGGTCGGGTTGGGAAAGCCTCAATTGTTTCATCCGGGTCCTGCCCTGCCCTCCCTTGTAGCATCTGGCCTCCATGGCAACAGCCAGCTCGTCGGCCCTCCTGAAAGCGCTCACAAAGAGGGGCACCAGAATCGGAATAAAGCTCTTGGCGCGGTCGATGATATTGCCTTTATTAAAATCAGCTCCCCTGGACGCCTGGGCTTTCATAATCTTGTCTGTCTCTTCGAGCAACGTAGGGATGAATCTCAGGGCTATGGTCATCATCATCGCGATCTCATGGGCAGGGAAACCGATTTTTTTGAGCGGCTGCATCAGCTTTTCCAAACCGTCGGTAAGCATGATCGGCGTTGTGGTAAGGGTCAGCATGGATGCAGATACTATCAGAAGAAAAAGCTTTATCGTAAGCCTCAGCGCATTATCCAGCCCCTCGAGCGTGATCCTTATAAAGTAGAAATCCACGAGGACCGTGCTGCCCTTGGTAAAAAATATATTGACGAAAACTGTTATAAGGACTACGAATATAAGCGGCTTCAGGCCTTTCAGGGCATACTTCAGCGGTATCTCCGAAATAACCATTCCAAGCAGCGTGAATACGAAAAGCATCGCAAATCCTGTATAAGTCGTTATCAAAAAAATAACTGCCAGATAAACAAAGGTCAGGAATATCTTGATCCGGGGATCGGCCCTGTGAAGGAGCGAATTGCCCGGATAATACTGTCCGAGGGTAATATCGTTCAGCATAAGCCGGCCGACCTCCTTTTAATATATTTCAGGATCTCGGCCCGGGCTTCTTCAACCGTGTGGATATTGCCGCGTATTTCGGGGAAAACCTTATTGAGCCGCCTCATCAAATAGGTGATCTGCGGCGCCGAAAGCCCCATGCTCTCCAGTTTTTCCGCTTCATCAAAAATGTTTCCGGGAGGACCGTCCATGGCGACCTTCCCTTTGTTCAGAACCACGATCCTGTCAACAAGCCGCGCAATATCCTCCATATAGTGCGAAACTATTACTATTGTGCTTGCGGTATCATCGTGCAATTTTTTTATAAAATTAAATATATCGTCTCTGCCCTTTGGATCAAGACCTGCAGTAGGCTCATCCAGCACAAGTATCGAAGGTTCCATCACAAGTATTTCTGCTATGGCAAGCCGTTTTTTCTGACCTCCGGACAGTTCAAAAGGCGATTTGGCGAGAACGGATCTGCTTAAACCGACGGCATCGATCGCCCTGAAGACTCTTGATTCAATTTGCTTCTGCGATAAACCCATTTTACCCAGCCCGAATGCAATGTCTTTGAAGACCGTTTCCTCAAAAAACTGGTATTCGGGATATTGGAACACTACACCTACTTTTCTGCGAAGCTCACTGAGGTTTTTACCCGCGGTATCGCTGCCATCTATTAATACTTTTCCCGAATCCGGTTTGAGCAGACCGTTAAAATGCTGTATCAGGGTAGACTTACCCGATCCCGTATGCCCGATTATGCCGACGAACTCGCCGTCTCCTATTTCCAGGCTGATCCCGTCAAGGGCCGTCTTTTGGAAGGGACTGCCTTTCATGTATGTATAATGCAGGTTGTCAATCTGGATGGACATTGACCAATAAAAACCTTTCTTCGGCTATATAGCTTTTTCAAACCGTATACGGTTTTGCAGCAATGCCGCAAATTGCCTCAAATGCCTCATCGACAGTCAGCACATCGCGCGGCAGATCCAACCCGTCGAGATTCAGGCAATGAAAGAGTTCTGTTACCTGAGGCACATCAAGACCCAGCCCTTTGATCTTTTCAACATCCGAGAAGA
>CAZCKQ010000233.1:0-2991 GCA_964499315.1 uncultured Eubacteriales bacterium
ATTGTACGAAATGCTAGGAATAGAGGTGTATCAAAGGTATCTTGAAAAAGGCATAATAGAGATAGCCCCCCTTGCGTATATGCGCGGCAGAACCCTCGACGACTCGTTCATCATCCTGGACGAGGCCCAGAACACCACGCCCGAGCAGATGAAGATGTTTCTCACAAGAATTGGTTTCGGCTCAAAAGCCGTTGTGACCGGCGATATAACGCAGGTTGACCTTCCGGGGGAGAAGAAATCCGGCTTGAAAGAAGTTATCAATATACTGAAAGGCATAAAAGGCATTGAATTCGTGTTCTTAACTGAAAGAGATGTAATAAGACACGAATTAGTGCAGAAAATAATTAAAGCATATGAAAAATATGAGCATAACGATTGATAACCAGCAGGATATCTACCCTGTAGATGACAAAATGAAAGAATTGATTAATAAATCAGTCATCGCCGCAATTGAAACGGTGAAATTCGATCTGCCATGCCATATAGATGTGATAATTCTTTGTGATGAAGAGATCAGGAAATTGAACCGGCAATACAGGAATATAGACTCAGCAACAGATGTCCTGACTTTTCCGATTGCCAGCGTCAGCGGCGGCATCGCTTCCGAAACACTTGGCGATATTGACCCCGAAAACAGTTTTTTAATGCTTGGGGACATGATCATTTCAATAGAATCCGCAATGCGAAAATCCGGCGAAATAGGTATCACACTCGATGAAGAAATAGCTATGATCAGCATCCACAGCACACTCCATCTTCTGGGCTTCAACCATGACGACGATCAATCTTACGACGTGATGAACGGGTTGATGATCAAAGCTCTATCCGGCATCGGATTTGTTGAACTTGCCGCTGACCTCGGCCAAGGCAATGGATGATTATTCTCAGATTATCGTATACTCCTGATTTTTTCTACGTAAGCTATATTATATATAACAAATCGAAAATAAGAGGGGGAAGTGGATTTGCTGAAAGATTTTTTCTGGAAGATATTTGAGGATACGGGCAAGGTCGAATCATATATGGCCTATAAGGAATTCAACATTGGGAATATCGAGAGCGATATTGAAAAAGCCGATAAGGAAAATAGTCTATTGTACGGCGGTTGATTCAGATGGGGTTTATTAGGACAAAAGGTATTGTGATCAAGGAAGTTGAAACCGGCGAAGCCGATGCGTATGTGACAATCTTTACAGACGTCCTTGGTAAAATCAGTATCTACGTCAGGGGGCTGAAGCGTGTAAAAAGCAGATTTACAGCGCCTGCGCAGCTTTTATGCTACAGTGAATTCGTATTATTTCAAAATCGTGGTCGGTTTTCCATTAACAGCGCTGAGGTCATCGAACCTTTTTATAATCTAAGAAACGATGTTGTAACGCTCACATACGCATCCCATTTTCTTGAAATCATAAATGATGTAGTACAGGAAGATCAGCCAATGCCGGAGCTGCTAAGGCTGTTTCTGAATTGTCTGCATATGCTTTCCAGACCGGATAAGGATCCCCTTCTAATCTCATCGGTTTTTGAACTCAAAACGCTTTCGATGCTGGGTTATGCTCCGGGTCTCAATAATTGCGTCATATGCGGCAGCAAAATATCTACCGGGACGGCCTTCAGTTTCATTAAGTGCGGATTGATCTGCGACAGCCGAAAATGCCGGGAAGCCGACAAGTTTGCCGCCGATATCACCGATGACGCCGCGAATGTTCTTAAGTACATAATCAACAGCAGGATGGAAGATCTGTTCAAGTTCGGTTCATCGCCAAATGTACTTGCGGAGCTGCGGTATCTATTAAAAAGGTATATGCGCGAAAGACTGGAAAAGGATTATAAAAAGCTGGATTTCTTAAGACGTCTTGTATGAACATAGATGGTGTTTGGGGGGGTAATATGGTAATACAGATTGCTGTTGGTGAAAGTATTAGTAAATCAGATAAAAGTTTCCTTTGAATGCTTAATTGATGGTGCGGTCGATGGGACTTGAACCCATACGGTTTCACCATACGCCCCTCAAACGTACGCGTCTGCCAGTTCCGCCACGACCGCATCAAACAAATTATACTAACACGGGCATTTGATTGTCAACATTATTGTGGTAAAATAAAAACAATCTTTAAAGGAGTATAGTATACAACATGGCTGGTTTTTTCGGATTCTTTGATTTTACAAAGCCGGGCCCCGGGGTACCCCGGCCGGAGGATGCGCCGCCGAAGGCGCGTATAGTGGTCTTCTTTGAAATATATTTCCGCAAATTCTGGAAGCTTGTCGGTTTGAACCTGCTGTTCAATATCTTCAACATACCTGCTGTGATAGGGGCCATATATGCCAGCGGATACGTTTTTAGACACGAATTCAGTGATGACCCGATGATGGATCTGCTTACGAGGTTTTCCCTTATGAGCGTGCTGCTTTGCATACCGTTTATCACTCTTGGTCCTGCGCAGGCCGGCATGACATACATCCTCCGGAATTATGCCCGCGAGGAGCATGCATTTCCGTGGTGGGATTTTAAAGAGCATTCGCTTAAAAATTTAAAGCAAGGTTTTGCAGTCTGCATAATTGATTTCATAATAGTATTACTTTTTGGTATTGCAGTTAACTTTTATTTGAATTTTGATAAAGACAGCTTGCTTATGGCAGCTTTGAGCACTTTTATCATAATCTCGTTCGTCATTTTCATAATGATGCATTTGTATATATATCCTATGATGGTTACTTTCAAATACACGGTAAGTCAGCTTTATAGAAATGCAATGCTGCTTGCGATAGCCAAATTTTTGCCGAATCTGGGGATTTTGATACTGTGTTCGGCGCTTGTCATTCTGAGCTTCTTTTTTAACCCAATTATCGGCATATTATTATATGCGTTGATTACGATAAGCACGATAGGACTGATAATCAATTTTTATGTCTACCCCAAACTGAAGAAATATATAATAGACCGAATTGAAGAGCCGTCACAATGAGAATTCGGTTTTTACCGCTTCAATT
>CAZCKQ010000234.1:0-2966 GCA_964499315.1 uncultured Eubacteriales bacterium
AATCAATGGAAGCAAGGATCAACGAAATATCGAAGTTGAATCAACTTGAGATGCCCGCAGCTGACACATGGAACAGTAGAATGCTTACCCAAAGGCTCGGCAAACAGGGTTTAACAGTAGCGGAGATCAAGCAAGACATGGCGCATCTCTCTCCGGCGATGAAAGAGTACGAAAGGCTTATGCGCACCGGAGGCGTTACTCATGAAAAGAATCCGGCAGCCCGTTGGTGTTTTGGTAATGTCGTCATTGCGGTAGATGGAAACGAGAATTTAAAACCGATGAAAAACCGTTCTATTGACCGTATAGACCTTACAGTTGCTGGTATTATTGGGCTTGCCCTTGCGATGCTTTATGAAAACGCAAATAAATGCCCCTACGGCGAGGATCGCGGAGTGATAATTCTATAAAATGGTGGTGAAAAATCCATGAAATTACGAGAAACCCTGAAAAAAGCGGCTTCATTTATAGATTTCAAAGATATTTTGATGCTTGCAGGCCTTATTATGGCGGGGAAAGGCTTGTATATGCTTTTTCAGCCCGCAATGTGGCTTGTTATAGGCATATTTTTAATATATCTCGGCTGGCCGAAAAGGGGCGGTGAATAATGGGGATATTCAGCAGGCTGGTACCCATGAACCATGTTCAAAGCCTTCCGGCTGTCAGAAATGACGACCTGTGGAAAGCGTTTCTGCGCGGTGCGGGGTACTCTATCAGCCATGACACAGCCTTGAAGGTCGCTGTTGTGATTCGCTGCGCAGATATCGTCGCAAAGACGATGGCAAGTCTGGGATGCCACTTGTATAAAGAGTCAGCGGACGGCAAAGAGAGGGCAAAGGGCAATCCGCTTTATAAATTGCTCCGTTATTTGCCTAATTCCGAAACCACTGCATATGAGTTCTGGCATATGTATATCTTCAACCTCATGCTCACTAAAGGCGCATATGCGAAGATCGTCCGGGACCAGAACGGATTTATCCGTGAGCTGTGGAACATTCCAACATGCAGAGTAAGAGCGGAGCGCAACAAGGAAACTGGCGAGAGATATATCAATATCTATTATCCGGACGGCGGCGGCGAGACGATATACGAGGGTAATTTCATGTTCACGCCGGGGCTACGGTACCAGGATACGGACGACCCGGAGGATTTCACGAGGATAGCGGCAGAAGTCCTTGGCCTTACTATCGACCTCAACAAATACGCTAAAGACTTCTTTGAGAACGGCAGCAACATGGGAGGTTTCATAACCTATCCACAGGCTGTAAACAAGGATGCGTTTGAGCGGTTCCAAAAAGACTGGAAAGACACATACGGCGGCGTTATGAATCAGCACAAATGGGCGCTTCTGGAGGGCGGCTTTACTGTCGAAAAGATGGACAGCAATCCGGAGCAGGCTCAGGCATTGGAATCGCGGAAATTCCAGATCATCGAAGTTTGCCGGATGATGGGTGTCACTCCGCATAAGGTGTTTCAGCTTGAGGGAGTCAATTATAACTCAATCGAGCAGCTGAACATCGAATTCTGGCAGGAGACTATCGACCCGATGGACGAGAGGCTGACGCAGACGATTTATAAGGATCTGTTAAGTTCAGCCGAGCAGAGAAAGCATTACGCCCGATTCAATGTCAATAAGCTTCTCAAGGGCGACACGAAAGCCCGGACGGAGTATTACAGCATGATGCGGCAAAACGGCGTCTTTAGTGCCAACACGATATTGGACCTCGAGGATATGAACACGATACCTGCGGAGGAGGGCGGCGACGAACGGCTTGTGAACGGCAACATGATTCCGCTGCGGTATGCCAAGGACAATTTACCAAAATCCTTGCAGTCGAAAGGAGATCCAAATGCAAAAATCTAAATTCTGGACCTTTAAGGCGAAAGCTGACGATAAGACAGTCGGCGAGCTGATGCTCTACGATCCGATATCAGACATGACTTGGTGGGGAGATGAAACAACGCCAAAGGAATTCAAGAAGGAGCTCGATGCCCTGGGCGATATCTCACAGCTGAATATCTACGTCAACAGCGAAGGCGGGGATGTGTTTGCCGGGCAGGCGATATATTCGATGCTAAAGCGGCATAGCGCGAAAAAAACCGCATATATCGACGGGCTGGCGGCGTCCATTGCCTCCGTTGTCGTCATGGCTGCTGATAAAATCGTAATGCCAAAAAACGCAATGATGATGGTGCACAAAGCATGGACCTTTGCGATCGGGAATGCTGACGACATGCGGAAGCTGGCCGACGATATGGACAAGATTGACGAAAGCATCGTGACCACGTACACGGAGAAAACCGGAAAGACGGCTGACGAAATAAAAGATTTACTTGCAGCAGAAACGTGGATGACCGCAGATGAAGCCGTCGCTGATGGATTTGCTGACGAAATCGAGGAAGCAAAACAGATTGCGGCATCGCTTGACGGGTCCTTCCTGATGCTCAACGGCCAAAAGATGGACCTTTCAAAATATCATAACGCACCGAAATTCATCGAGTTAAACAGGGCGGTAACCCCGGAGCCTGTTTCTGATAAAGCAAGTATCGAACAGCAGCAAAGATTTTCTAAAATCAAATCCAAATTACTGGAGGTAAATTGAAATGGATGGTAAAAAAATCATCGAACTAAAACAGGAAAGAGCAACTTTGACGACATCGATCCGAGCCCTTATGGACGAATTCGAGGGCAAGGAGATGCCGCAGGACAAAAAGGACGAGCTCGGTAACATGGAAGGCAGATTCGATGCCATAAATGCCGACATCAACAGGGAAGAGAAGCAGCTCGAGAGAGAACGTATAATCGGCGAGAATAAACAGAAGGCGCAGGAGCCCCCGCGCAGCGACATCATGAATGCGTTCAAAAACGTCCTCACACTTGGCGATGCCCCGTCGATTGCCGCATACAATGCCTTGCAGCAGGACAACCCTACGCAGGCCGGATATCAGGTAGCGCCTGAGCAGTTTGT
>CAZCKQ010000235.1:0-2962 GCA_964499315.1 uncultured Eubacteriales bacterium
CGATCTCGTCTATATATACGATACCTCTCTCGGCCTTCTCGATATCATAGTCGGCAGCCTGGATGAGCTTGAGCAGGATGTTCTCCACATCCTCGCCCACATAGCCCGCCTCCGTGAGAGCGGTGGCGTCGGCGATGGCGAAGGGTACGTTGAGTATCTTCGCAAGCGTCTGCGCAAGCAACGTTTTGCCGCAGCCTGTCGGACCGAGCATCACGATATTGCTCTTGTGCAACTCGACGTCATTCATTTTTATGTCGCTGTTAATGCGTTTATAATGGTTGTAGACGGCTACGGCCAGCGTCTTCTTGGCCTGTTCCTGGCCGATGACATACTGGTCGAGTACGCCTTTGATCTCTTTTGGCTTAGGAAGCTCGTTCAACTCAACGTCGGATTTTATTTCTTCGAATTCTTCTTCAATGATCTCTGAACACAACTCTATGCATTCATCGCAGATATAAACGCCCGGTCCTGCCACAAGCCTCTTGACCTGTTCCTGGTTCTTTCCGCAGAAAGAGCATTTAAGCTGCTTTTTGTCATCATATCTTGACATTTGATCAGCTACACCCGTTTTACCTTTCTTTTTATCTACTTTAACAATTATCTTCTCGTAAGCATTATATTATCAACGATGCCGTATGCCTTGGCTTCCTCCGCCGACATGAAGAAGTCCCTTTCGACGTCCCTTTCTATCTTTTCCAGAGGCTGCCCGGTCTTTTCGCTCAATATTCTGTTAAGCTTTCCCTTTGTTTTCAAAAGCCATTCGGCATGTATTTTGACGTCAGTGGCCTGCCCGCCCAATCCCCTTACCCATGGCTGGTGGATCAGTATCTCGCTGTTGGGGAGGGCAAACCGCTTGCCTTTTGCGCCGGCGGCAAGCAGAAATGCGCCCATGCTGGCCGCCATTCCGACACATATCGTAGAAACGTCAGGCTTAACGTACTGCATTGTGTCATAGATGGCAAAACCTGCGGTGATGGAACCGCCGGGACTGTTGATATATAAAAGAATGTCCCTTGTAGGGTCTTCGGCCTCAAGGAACAGCATTTGCGCCACCACGAGACTTGCCGTGGCATCGTTTATGTCGTCGCTCAGCATTATTATCCAGTCCTTCAAAAGGCGCGAATAAATGTCGTATGACCGCTCTCCGCGGGTTGTCTGTTCAACTACTATGGGTACCAATGTGCTCATATAAGTCAACCTCCGCTCCGTGTTTATATATTCATTCCCAATTCTAATATTGCATAAACAACACATTATTTCCGCAATTTCCGCAGACGTTTTTTCAAGCAGACTCCGTGTCGGACGTTTCGCCTTTGTCGGCCAACAACGCAGATAGCTCTTCTTTTGTTACGGTCTTCTGTTTCATGTCGGCGTTTTCAACCAGGAAATCGATTGTCTTCCTGTTGACGATAGTTTTCTTAATATATTCTATATCTTCTTCGCTTAAATGTTTCTTGAATTCATCCGGTGATTGCTTGTAATCCTCGGCCATTTTTTTCATTTCGGCCTCGGCCTCGTCGTCATCGCACCTGATGCCTTCAAGCTCGGCGATCTTCTCCACCACAAGCTGCGTCCTGACTGCCCTTTCGGCCATGGCTTCATATCGCTTCCTGAACATGCTCATATCCGTCTTTGTTATCTCGAGAAATTTTTCGAGTGAAATACCGCCATATTGCATATTGAGCCTGATCTCAAAATCGCGTATGTAGCCGTCTATCCTTTTTTCGATCATGATACGCGGTATATCGACCTCGCTCTTCTCAAGAAGCCTGTCGGTAAGCTCGTCTTCAGCCCTGTGCTGCGCTTCGTGCTCCGCCATATCCTCGAGTTTCTTGCGCAAATCGGCCTTGTATGCGTCAAGTGTATCAAATTGGCTTATGTCTTTTGCAAACTCGTCATCGGCTGCCGGAAGTTCCTTCACCTTTATTTCCTTGATCGTCACCTTAAATAAGGATTCCTTTCCGGCAAGCTCCTTATGAAAATAATCTTCGGGGAACGTGACGGCAAATTCTTTTTCCTCTCCCTTTTTCATACCGACGACCTGTTCCTCGAAACCGGGTATGAACATACCTGACCCCACGTTCAGCACATAATCGTCGGCTTCACCGCCCTGGAACGGTTTGCCGTCAATGCTGCCTTTAAAATCCAAAGTGACTATATCTTCGTTCTGTATGCCGCGATCCTCCACTGTTATGGTCCTTGCGTTCTTTTCGAGCACATTCCTGAACTCGGCCTCAAGGTCTTCATCGCTTACGGCGACTACCAGCTTCTCGACATCGATCCCCTTGTAGCCTTCTATTTTGACCTCTGGCTTTACGGTGACCTTGGCTGTAAATATGAGGCTTTTACCGCTGCCTATCTGCTTTACGTCAATCTCAGGCCTGTCGACAGGCTGCAGGTTGTTTTGGCTGACAGCGTCATCATATGCGTCGGGACATAAGAAATTCATAGCGTCTTCATATAGGGCCTCTTCGCCGAAATATTTCTCGACGATCTTCCTCGGGGCTTTGCCCTTTCTGAATCCAGGCACATTGAACCTTTTGGCGTTTTTGAAAAAAGACCTTTGCATACCTTCTTCAAATTTGTCGGCGTCAAGTTCGATTTCCAACTGTACTACGTTCTTTTCAAGCGTCTCAACCTTTGTATTCATCATTACAAACAAGTCCTCCCAGTTTAACCGATTCTAAATGCAGTCACATTATAACATACTGATTATTCAATTTCCAACAACTTTATCCGTCCCCGCGTTATTGCCCTGAGATTAAATAAGGCTTGTAATCAAGGTAGTCCGCCGATACATTCATATATTCAATGCCATCTGCCCAACCGGTGACTGCCCTCTTCAGAGACTCACCGTGCATATGACCATAAATGCACCTCTTGACGCCGAAACGCTTCATTATGGCGCTAAAGCCTGAAAACTCGCCTTTCTTGTTGAATGGAGGATAGTGCAGCGCGACAA
>CAZCKQ010000236.1:0-2919 GCA_964499315.1 uncultured Eubacteriales bacterium
TGCCTATCGATTCGAATTTTAGGCCAATAGTGAATGAACTATTAAAAGATGAATGGGCAGGGCCGATGATCGTCACCAAAGGCCATGTCTGGGACACTTCCGCTCTTCCTGGATTCGTGGCTGTATATAATGAGAAAAACTTTTGCGGTGCTGTTACATATAGGATTTCAGACGGCGAATGCGAAATCACCTCGCTAAACAGCCTAACTGAAAATAAAGGCGTCGGTTCAAGCCTTATTGCGGCAGTCGTTGAGACCGCAAAGCATAACCTCTGCCGCCGTTTATGGCTTATAACAACAAACGATAATACACATGCCATAAGATTCTACCAGCGTTTTGGGTTTTCTTTACGAGATGTTCATATAAATGCGTTGGAGAAATCAAGGGAATTGAAGCCGTCTATCCCGCTTGTAGGTTTGGATAACATCCCTCTGCGGCATGAGTTTGAGTTTGAACTTTTCTTATAACTACGCTTGCCAAAAAGGCAACTATTTTACTTGTACTGGAGGGTGTTAGTTGTGAGCAATAATATCAATGTAATACTACAATCGGCAATCGCCGCCGATGCGGAGGCTCTGGTTGCCATCCAGCAAAAAGCCTTCAAACGGTTGTATGACATATACCAAGACGAAGGCAGCCCCTATCTGCGCGGCACGGATGAAATTCTACGGTGGCTGGAACGCCCGAATTGCAAGGTGTTCAAAATAATCGCAGACGGCATATTGGTTGGCGGCATTGCCGCTTGGGAGCGGAATGGTCTGCCCGGTGAGTATTATCTTGCGCGGGTTTATATATTACCAGAACAGCAGAACAAGGGTATAGCCAGTCGAGCTATTTTACTCTGTGAGGCCGAATTCCCGAGCGATTCACGCTGGAATTTGGATTTTCCTGTTGACGAAATCGCCAACCGCCGTTGCTATGAAAAAGCCGGATATTCAGATACGGGCGAACGGCGGGAGCAGAGCGGTGGAGCTATTACGCTTGCATATATGGAGAAGAAAATAATAGTCAACACCGAAAAATTTACCGGCAAGGCGGAAGTCTATGCCAAGGCGCGACCGGGATACCCCGATGCGGTCATAGACTACATATGCTCGCTTGTGCCGCCGAATGCGGTATTCGCCGACGTCGGCGCTGGAACGGGAAAGTTTACTGAGCTTCTTGCTCGACGCGGACATACCATATTCGCGGTCGAGCCAAACACCGATATGCGGCAGCAGCTTTCCGTTACACTTGCATCGTACCCAAATGTCAAAATCATAGACGGTTCAGCAGAAAACACAACGCTACCAGACCATAGCGTGGACGTTATAACCTGCGCGCAAGCACTGCATTGGTTTAATCCTGACGCATTCAGGACAGAGTGTCACCGTATTGGGAAACCCGAATGTCTCGTTGTTGCGATATATAACAATACTCCGGGCGGCAGCAGTTTCAAACACAGTAAGCAATCAACTGATGTATTTTACACAAACCCAACTATCCGAGAGTTTCCTAACCCGATGGTTTATTCGCGGGAATACTGGCTTGCATACATGACATCCCATTCGCATGATCCTTTGCCCTCCGACTCCGGATATGCTGCGCATATCGCAGAGGTGAACGCAATCTTTGACCGAGAAAATATCGATGGACTGATACGTCGTGATGTTGTAACTATGGTTTACAGCGAGAGAATTGGGTAAGTAAAGTTACCCCGAAGGAGGCACACGGTAATGGATAAAAGCATCACTGAATACGGTAGTTTTATAAAAGAAATCAAGGAACTCATTTATCGACGCCAGTATGAGGCGATGAAAAAAGTTAATGCCGAGTTAATCCAGCTTTATTGGGAAATCGGTGAGGAAATCGAATATCAACAGCGCGAAAAGGGCTGGGGTAAATCAATCGTTGAGGTTTTGTCAAAAGAGCTTCAAAAAGAATTCCCCGGAGTCGCGGGTTTTTCGGCGCGTAACCTTTGGCTGATGCGTAGTTTTTATATTGAATATTCACAAAATGCAAAACTGCAACCATCGGTTGCAGAATTAACCCATGAGCAGACACACTTAATTCTGCCGCCATTGGTTGCAGAAATCAGCTGGACAAAAAACATCATTATTATGCAGAAATGCAAAGACCCACTCGAACGTGAATTCTATATTAAAATGACAAAACGCTTTGGCTGGACAAAGGACGTGCTGATCAACAATATCGAAAATCAAGCATTCGCTAAATATTTGACCAATCAAACCAACTTTGACGAAACCGTGCCTGAAAAATATAGGCTCCAAGCCAAACTCGCCGTCAAGGACGATTATAATTTTGATTTCATTGAGATGGGCATCGAACATAGCGAATCAGAGCTTGAAGCGGGAATCATCAACAACATTCGGGCGTTTCTGTCCGAGATGGGCGGCGATTTCAGCTTCATCGGCAACCAATACCATCTTGACGTTGCGGACGAGGATTATTATATCGACTTGCTCCTGTATCACCGCCGTCTGCGTTGCCTGATTGCGATTGATTTGAAAATCGGTGAGTTTATCCCGGAATATGCGGGGAAAATGCAGTTTTATCTGACTGCGTTGGACGAAACCGTGAAACTGCCGGATGAAAACCCTTCAATCGGTATAATCATCTGTAAAAGCAAAAACCGTACAAGGGTCGAGTATACGTTAAGAACAACCAATAAGCCAATCGGTGTGGCGACTTACTCCTTCTACGAGAGCTTGCCGGAGGATATTCGTTCGTTGCTGCCGTCGCCGGATGAAATAGAGGCAATAATACGAGAGTTTGGAGGCGAGGTTAATGAGTAGAGATAAGATGACACACAAAGGCACAGTTACGCTTGAAACCGAGAGGCTTATACTCCGGCGGTTTGCGATGGACGCTGCGGAAGCAGTATTCAAAAATTGGTCAAATGACCCTGCTGTCACAAAA
>CAZCKQ010000237.1:0-2915 GCA_964499315.1 uncultured Eubacteriales bacterium
GATGGATCATATAGACGCAATGGACCAGCTCAGGTATGGCATCGGACTTCGTGCTTACGGACAGAGGGATCCTGTGGTTGAGTACAAGTTCGAAGGCTTCGAGATGTTCGAGGAGATGGTGAAGAACATCCAGGAAGATGCCTTAAAAATGATTTTAAGGGTCAAAGTGAACCGGGATCAGGAAGTCAAACGCGAAAAAGTCAGCGAACCTCTTACCGCAAGTCACGGGGATGCGTCCTCCGGAGCCGAGCAAAGGAAGCCTGTTACAAAAAATGCCAAAGCGGGCCGCAACGACCCGTGCCCATGCGGAAGCGGTAAGAAATACAAAAAATGCTGCGGAGCAAACGGTTGAGGACAGACATGGGTTTTAGCTATAATGACGCCCTTGAATTTATTCACGGGACATATAAATTCGGCATCAAGCTCGGCCTGGAGAACATCGGCAAATTACTCGAGCTCATGGACAACCCCCATAAACAATTGAAATATGTACATGTTGCCGGAACCAACGGCAAGGGGTCGACGGTGGCTTTTTTATCAAGCATCCTTATGGAAGCGGGATATAAGACCGGCATATATACTTCGCCCTACCTTGAAAGGTTCACCGAACGTATACGCATAAACGGCGAAGAGATACCTGAAGCAGACCTTTCGAGGATAACGCTGTTCGTAAAACGTAAAATCGAAGATCTGCTGGCGCTGGGTTACAATCACCCGACGGAATTCGAGGTGGTCACGTCAATTGCCTTCCAATATTATTTTGAAAAAAAATGTGCCATCGTCGTGCTGGAAGTAGGGTTGGGGGGGAGGTTCGATTCGACCAATATTATCGATACTCCGCTTGCGTCAGTGATCACCACGATAAATTACGACCATATGGATATCCTTGGCGATACGCTTGAAAAGATAGCTTTCGAAAAGGCGGGCATCATCAAGCAGGACGGCGTAGTGGTGCTTTACCCGCAGCCCTCCGGCGTCGAAAAGGTTTTTGAAGAAGTTGCGTCATCAAAGAGCGCGGTAATCCATAAAGCCGACTTTTCCGAACTAAAGATAAACTATAGCGGTATCGACGGAGTCGGTTTCGATTATAGAGGCCTTATGTCCTTGAGGATTCCACTGCCCGGTGACTTTCAGGCGCGGAACGCCGCAGTTGCCGTCGAGACGATTCAAGTGCTGAGAGACGCAGGTTGGAATATAACGGATGACGCGGTGCGGGCGGGATTATCCAATACGAAGTGGGCCGGCCGTTTCGAGGTTGTGTCAAAAAACCCGGTTTTCATTATTGATGTGGCTCATAACCGGGAATGCGCTGAGGCTCTGTATTCCGCAATCAACAAGTATTTCCCGGGAAAGAAGGCCCATTTTATCGTAGGAGTGCTGAAAGACAAGGATTACGAGCAAATGATACAGGCAGTCCTGCCCGCCGCTGCGGGTTTTTTTACTGTAACTCCATCAAGCGCAAGGGCGTTGGATGCAAAACAACTTGCAAACTTTATAAAAAGTCATTGTAATGATGTCACAATTAGTGATAGAATTGATATAGCCGTAGAAAGCGCATTATCAGCCGCAGGACCAGAAGGAATCGTATGCGCTTTCGGTTCGCATTATTTTTTGGGTGAAGTCAGGAAATACATAATAAACCGCAGCGGGACGTTATAATTTAGAGTACCAAAAATACTGATATGTTTATGCAGAATGGAGGGTGTTGGTTGATCAACATCAAGCATGAACTTCAGAATTACCCGCCGATAGATATCGATAAGATTTCCGGCATCGGAGATATTATTCCCGATTATATAAGGAATTCGATAATCCTCTATAACAAGGCCCTTGAAAGCTTGCGCATGAACAGTGAGGATATCGCAATTATCGAGCTTAAGAAGTCCGTCGCGATGAACCCTAATTTCTATGAAGCCATTAATCTTCTCGGGTTATGCTATATGCAGACAAATGAATACAAAAAAGCCGAAAATCTTTTCCAGAGGGTGACATCTGCTGAAGGGAACGGAATCAACGCATACAGGTATCTGTCTTACCTGAGGAACACCCTGGCAAAATCACCTGATTCGAATCAGGATGCTGTTGCTGTCCAGATCGATGCTGAACAACCTGAAAAACCGGATGACGGCAAGCACATGGGAAAGGCCTTGAAATTCTTATTTGGGAACAGGACCATTTCGGGGAAAAAGATAAATATATTAAAATATGTGATAGGGTTTTTGGCCGGATTCACGGTTTTTGCCATACTAATAGTCTCCGGGGTCTTTGACGGCGGCGTGGTGGATTTAACCGTAAACGATGATTTGGTCGGTTCTCTTCAACAAAAGATCGAGGATTTGGAGTCGCAGAACAAAAAACTCAGCGATGATTACAACGCTCAAAAGAAACTGCTGGATGACGTCAATACGGATGTGGATTATCTCAGGCTGGCCAACAGGCTTTTTGAAGTGCAAGACTTGTTAACTGGTAAAAAATATGAAGCAGCCGGAGAGTTGCTGCTGTTGTTGAGTGACGTCGAGTTCGCAGACTATGAATTGAATGCTTATAACAGGCTCAAGGCATCTGTGTATCCGCTTGCAGCCCAAACCGCGCATGAAACCGGATATAATCTGTATAAGAACGAGAAATTCTCTGATGCCTTGAAAAAGCTTGAGAGGGTTAAGGTTTATTATAAGGATTACAAAAATCTTGACGCGGTGGATTATTACATAGGTAAATGCTATGCGGCTTTGGGCGATATAAAGAATGCCATTGCCGCCTATAACAGGGTCATTTCCCAGTTCCCGAACAGCAGCTTTGCCAGGTATTCCAGGACAAGGATCAACGAATTCGGCAATTAAGCTTCCGTTATACAAATATCAGTTATACAAATATATTATTACGCACGTCGCTTCGCTGATTCCGGCGCATATACT
>CAZCKQ010000238.1:0-2905 GCA_964499315.1 uncultured Eubacteriales bacterium
GTGCCGTGCTCAGAGCCATAGCGGCAATAACCCCGTCAGCCCCATTCCTAAAGACATACCGGACAAAGACATCTTGTTTTCCGCCAACAGGTATATATCAAACGGACATATCCAGGACATTTCATATATCGTGTATGTCGATCCGGAAGGATATGACAGCCTTAGTAAGCTGGAAGACCTCTTGAATATCGGGAAGATCGTGGGCATGCTGAATACGGCGCTCCCCAGGAAACAATTCATATTGATGGGACCCGGACGCTGGGGAAGTCGGGGCGATATAAAGCTGGGCGTGCCGGTGACTTATGCCGACATCAATAATACCGCTGCCCTGATCGAAATCGCCAGAATAAAGGCAAAATATGTCCCCGAACTGTCTTTCGGCACTCATTTCTTCCAGGACATGGTCGAGGCGAATATCAAATATCTGCCTCTTTATCCGGACGAAGAAGGGGTTTGTTTTAATGAGACCTTTTTAACAAAAACAGATAACATCCTGGACAAAATCCTGCCTGACCTCAAGAAATATGATAGCGTCGTAAGGGTCATCGATATCCCAAGGTCAACAGACGGAAGGGTGTTAAAGATCCTGATGAATGCCGACCTGAGCGAGGCCATAGGTTTCTTGGCATCGCCGTCTTTAACAGAATTTAAGCAGGAAAATCCCGAAGAGTACAAAGAACCTAAAGTGAATTAAGAATTCTGGCGATGGCGCTATCACATGGCAAAACGCATTGCATCCAATATCGACCCCGAGCGTTTCGGGGTGAAGGCGTTTTACGTATTCGGAAGCACTAACAATGCCGCGGCAGGTCCTTGCAGTGACATCGATCTGCTTATTCATTTACAGGGTTCCCCGAAGCAGCGTAAAGAGCTGGAACAATGGCTTGAGGGCTGGAGCCTGTGTCTGGCTGAAATTAATTATCTGAAAACCGGCTATACTTCAGCCGGGCTGTTGGATGTGCATATTGTCACGGATGAAGATATCTCAAATAAGACCTCTTTTGCCATCAAGATCGGGGCGATTACCGATCCTGCGCATCAACTCGAATTGAACTCCAAATAACTTATAAAATCATTGATATCCGATTATCAAAGTGGTAAAATCACGCTGGCAGCAATGTACATATTGCAAGGCGGAGGGATAATCGTTGGAGGATTTAAGGGACTCTGGCATTGATATTATCGGGCATATCCCCTGGGGTACCCATATCAGCCACCTGTATTCGTCAAAGGCGGATTTCGCCAAGGTATTGGCGCCGTATATAAGAACCGGACTCGAAAACAATGAAATGTGCATCTGGATTCATTCAAACAATATTGACCGACAGGAAGCAATATCCATACTTGAACCGGCCGATGAATATATTCGCAGGAATCAGCTCAGGATACTGCCTTATACGCAATGGTACATCCTTGACGACAGTTTTAATGACCTGAGATTGAACAAGCAATGGCTGGATCTGATCAATTACGCAAAACAAAACGGTTTTGCCGGTCTTAGAGCAGCCGGCGATACGGCATGGCTTGAGAAAAGCTATAAAAAGGATTTTAGTGTATATGAACAAAAGATCAATACATCATTTTCTGATCTTCCATTCATTGCACTATGCCTGTTCGATGTCAATAAGGTCAGCATTTCCGAAGTAGCGGATATTCTGAATGACCACAGCTATTCATTAATATCGGAAGACGATCATTTAAAGCTCATCAGGAGCGTCGAGCTGCTGGTTAAAGAAAGACAACTGGCGGAAAACAAGAAAATAGTGAATGAAATGAAGAGATATGATAAATTGAAGACCGAATTCTTTTCAAATATCTCCCATGAATTGAGGACGCCTCTGAACGTAATATTATCTACCGTCCAATTAATGAAGCAATTAAAAAAACAATCGGGCGCCAATATGTCGGATGACCGGGAAAACAAATATCTGAAGATTATCAGGCAGAATTGCTACAGGCAATTAAGGCTTGTGAACAACCTGATTGACATCTCGAAAATCGACTCGGATTATTATGATCTGCATCTGCAGATCTGCGACATCATCGGGATCATAAAGGGAATCACCAATTCCGTTACCGAATACATCGAGAACAAGGGAATCACACTATCATTCAAATCAAATACCGATAATCTGCTGATCGCATGCGACCCTGATCAGATCGAACGCATTATCCTCAACCTGTTGTCAAACGCGATCAAGTTCACCAACAGCGGCGGAAATATATCGGTTGATGTCCTTGAGCAAAGCGAGAAGGTGCTGATTTGCGTCAAAGATACGGGGGCGGGAATACCCAGGGACAAATTGGATTGCATATTCAACAGGTTCCAGCAGGTGGACATGTCGCTCACAAGAAAACATGAAGGAAGCGGCATCGGATTGTCACTTGTGAAATCCCTGGTCGAAAAGCACAACGGGACCATCAGTGTCAGCAGCGAAATGGGAAAAGGCACGGAATTCATCATCGAGTTACCTTTCATGGCCATTCAGCCTGAGCTCTCCGAATCTTTCATGAGGGATAAGCCCTATGTGCAAAACTATGTAGAAAAGATCAGCATAGAGTTCGCGGATATTTATTCATGATTATAACCGGAACACTAACTTGACATAAAACGGTATAGGAGGATATTCAAATGAAATCATACGAACTCAAATACGGATGCAACCCGCATCAAAAACCAGCTCTAATACGCATGGCGCCGGAAGCCGAAGCATGCCAGCCGGCGAATGCCGAACTGCCCTTTTCGGTCCTGAACGGAAATCCGGGCTATATCAACCTCATGGATGCGTTGAATTCATGGCAGTTGGTGAAGGAATTGAAGACCGCCCTGAATATGCCTGCGGCGGCTTCGTTCAAGCATGTGAGCCCGGCCGGCGCGGCGATTGGCCTGCCCCTTTCCGAGGCG
>CAZCKQ010000239.1:0-2896 GCA_964499315.1 uncultured Eubacteriales bacterium
CTTCATATCCCTGTGAAAGGATTTCGAAAGCGAACCTTTGGGTCCCTTTACGGTCAGGACGCTTTCGCCGTCCATCTTTACATCTATGCCCTTTGGTATACTTACAGGCATTTTGCCTATCCGTGACATTTCAGTGCCTCCGTCCTTTTACCTTTTATAATTCATTGTGCATCTGTCCGGGTATTACCTGACGAATGCGAGGACTTCGCCGCCAAGCCCTTCCTGCCTTGCCCTTTTATCCGTCATGATGCCCCTGGAAGTCGAGACTATGGCTATACCCAAACCCCCAAGCACCTTCGGCAGCTCGCCCTTACCGGCATACACCCTCAAACCGGGCTTGCTTATGCGCTTGATACCGGAAATTACATTCTGCTTGTTTGCAGCGTATTTCAAGAATATCCTTATTACGCCCTGTTTTTTATCATTAACTATTTCTATGCCTTTAACATACCCTTCATCGAGAAGTATGCCGGCAATTGCCCTCTTCAGGTTTGAAGCCGGAATATCGACATATTCATGCCTTGCCGAGCTCGCATTCCTTATCCTGGTCAACATATCCGCAATGGTATCCGTTATCTGCATATGTCAAACCTCCTTATGAAAAATACCGCTTACTTTTACCAACTTGCTTTCCTGACTCCGGGTATCTGCCCCTTATACGCGAGATTCCTGAAGCACAACCGGCATATGCCGTACTTTCTTATATAAGCATGCGGCCTGCCGCATATCTTGCACCTGTTGTATAACCTTGTGCTAAATCTGGATTTACGCTGCTGCTTTAAAATCATCGATTTTTTAGCCAAGTCCGAATCCTCCTTTAAACCTGGGCGAACGGCATGCCGAGCAATCCGAGGAGTTCCCTGGCTTCCTCGTCGGTTTTAGCCGTAGTCACGAAAGTAATATCCATGCCTCTCACTTTGTCGATTTTGTCGTAATCGATTTCAGGGAATATCAGCTGTTCTTTGATCCCAAGGGAAAAATTGCCCCTGCCGTCAAAAGAATTGGCGGAAATACCCCTGAAGTCCCTGACCCTCGGAAGGGCTATATTAAACAATTTATCAACGAAATCATACATGCGTTTTCCGCGCAGAGTGACCATACATCCGATATTCATGCCTTTGCGGACCTTGAACGCGGCAACTGATTTTTTGGCCTTGGTGACCACCGGCTTCTGGCCGGAAATCAACGCAATATCGTTGACTGCGGCGTCCATGGCCTTCGGATTATCCCTGACGTCTCCGACCCCCACGTTCAAAACCACCTTTTCAAGATGAGGGATGGCCATAGGACTTTTATATCCGAACTTCTGCTGCATAGCCGGCAATACTTCGTTTATATATTTATCCTTCAACCTTGACATCTATGAAGTACCTCCTTTCAAATCGCCTCATGCTTCTTTAGTCTCACGGAGGACATTGATGGTCTCGCCGCATTTTCTGGATGCCCTTGATTTCTGTCCGCCACTGATTATTTCCATCTTCGGTTTGGTCGGCTGGCCGCATTTGTCGCACACCAGCATGACCTTCGAACTGCTGATCGGCGATTCCTGATGTATCAGGCCGCCCTGCTGGTACCTGCCTCTTGGTTTCTTATGCTTTGTAGTGATATTTACGCCTTCGACAAGCACCGTGCCTTTATCGGGAAACACGCCGAGAACTTTGCCTTTTTTCCCTTTATCCTTGCCTGAGAGGATAAACACATTATCGCCTTTTCTTACATGTACCTTCATGTTTAACTCAATCTCCCCTCTATAAGACTTCAGGTGCAAGGGAGAGTATCTTCATAAAGTCCCTTTCCCTTAATTCCCTGGCTACGGGCCCGAAAATACGGGTCCCTCTCGGATTGTTATCTTCTTTGATTATTACGGCAGCATTCTCATCAAACTTGATATACGAACCATCGGGCCTTCTTAAGCCGCTCTTGGATCGGACAATGACACACCGTACGACTTCGCCTTTTTTGACAACCCCACCAGGGGCCGCATTCTTTACGGATGCAACAATAATATCTCCGATATTGGCATATTTTCTCCAGGAACCTCCGAGCACCTTGATGCACATCATTTCCTTGGCTCCCGTATTATCTGCCGACTTTAACATCGTCTGCACCTGGATCATAGTGCAATTTCCTCCTTAACGCCGATTCCGTCCCCGGTTGCTGACTACCTGGCTTTTTCGACTATCTCCGCGAGACGCCATCTCTTATCTTTGCTTAAAGGCCTTGTCTCGACGACCTTCACCCTGTCGCCGATTTGACATTCGTTATTCTCATCGTGGGCCTTAAGCTTGAATGTCCTCTTGATGATCTTCTTGTAAAAAGGATGTTTGACCGTAGTTTCCACTGCAACAACAATGGTCTTATCCATTTTATCGCTTATCACCTTGCCGACCCTTGTCTTTCTCAAAGCTCTTTCCATAATGATTACCACCGTTTCACAATATGCCTTTCAGTTCTCGTTCTCTTATTATCGTCTTGACCCTTGCGATTCCTTTTCTTACATCCCTTATTTTCATGGGATTTTCAAGCTGATTGGTGACCAACTGGAATCTGAGCTTGAAAAGCTCGGATTTCAAGTCGTTCAGTTCCTTTTGCAATTCGATTCCCGTTTTCTCCCTCAATTCCTTTGCCTTCATCCATATCACCGTCCACTTCCTTACCCCTCTCCCCAAATTTGCAATTTGGCGGCAGTTTATGTGCCGAGAATGGGTTGGTGAAGACCAAGGCGACGGTCGCGGTCGACCTCGCCGAGCGGCTGCGCGCAACCCTCGACAGCCTGCTCGATCCGCATGTGGTGCTGACCGCGGTGCGCGACGACTCAGGCGAGATCGTCGACTTCGAATTCACCGATGCGAATGCCGCGGCGTGCGAATACAACGGCCTCCCCTACGAGGAACTC
>CAZCKQ010000240.1:0-2860 GCA_964499315.1 uncultured Eubacteriales bacterium
TTTCGGCTCTCAGCGCATTGGCAGTTGCCGGAGTTTCCAGACATAAAGCACTTTTTGCACCATGGTGCGGATGGCTTCCGGGGAAAATGGTTTACTGATATAGTCCCACGCACCCAGTCGGAGGGCTTCCATGGTCGTCTCCAGCGATCCATACGCAGTAATAAGGATAACAGGCAATTCCGGCCATTTCTCACGAACATGATGGAGAAACTGGAGCCCGTCGATCTCCGGCATACTGATATCCGACATGAGGAGATCATATTGGGAAAGCTCCTTTTTGAGAGCCTCCTTCCCTGATGTATATACGTCTACCGTGTATCCTTCACGCGACAACGCCTCCTGGAGAAACTCACAAGCTACGGCGTCATCATCAATTACGAGAATATGAATATGCTTCATATTTTCTATAAGCCTTTGTGCGCCATATAATTTGCGAGATCCGCTACGCGGCAGGAATAGCCCCACTCATTATCGTACCATGCAACGACCTTGGCCATGTTGCCCTGAAGAACTTGGGTGAACTCCATATCAATGATGGAGGAATGGGAGTTACCTTTAAAGTCCATGGAGACTAAGGATGATTCCTCGCAGGCCATAATGCCTTTTAATTGTTTATTTGCCGCGTTTTTCAGTGCTTCTCTGAGCTCTTCCGTCGTTGTTTTTTTGCTGAGCTGGGCGACAAAATCCACAATCGATACGGTAGGAGTCGGCACGCGGAGTGAATACCCGTCAAACCGGCCGGCAAGATCGGGAATTACCAACGACAATGCCCGTGCGGCGCCGGTAGTGGTCGGTATGATATTCTGTCCTGCCGCGCGGGCCCGCCGCAAATCTCTGTGGGCAAGATCGAGGATGCGCTGGTCGTTTGTGTATGAGTGGACTGTTGTCATCATTCCTTTTTCAATGCCGAAAAGTCCGTGAACGACAAGCACGGGCGGTGCAAGACAATTCGTGGTACAGGATGCATTGGAAACAATATGATGTTGCTTGGGCTTATAATCCTTATGATTGACGCCCATCACTATTGTAATGTCTTCCTCTTTCGCAGGAGCCGTGATGATAACTTTTTTAGCTCCCGCTTCGATATGGGCTTGTGCTTTCGGTCCGCTCAGAAATAAGCCTGTGCTCTCAATAACGATATCAACGCCTTCATCATCCCATGGTATTGTAGCGGGGTCGCGATAGGCAACATTTTTTATGCTTTTCCCGTTAATAATCAGGATGTCTTTCTGAACTTTAACCTCTCCGGGAAAGCGTCCATAATTTGTGTCGTATTGAAAAAGGTGGGCGTTGGTTTCGACATCGAAAAGATCATTTACTACAGCAACACAAAGCGTTTCGGGATACCTTTCTATGACGGCTTTCAGTACCTGCCGCCCTATCCGTCCAAATCCATTGATACCAAGGCGAATCATAGTGCGCTCCTTTTAATTGTCGTCAATGCGATACTTGTGTTCAGTCATTAGATCAACACGGGTCTGTAGTGTTTTATGATGTTTGGCGTTGTCGAGGGCAATGGCGCTGAGATTAGCTACCGCTGTGAGAAATTTGATTTCGTCATCATCAAATTTATGAATCCTGTCCGAATAGACCCTGAGGACGCCAATTGCCTTCTTATCGAGCATCAATGGTAAGGCCAATACCGATTTGATGCCTTCGGCTTTTGCTTTTGCTCCGTACTGAAAGTTCATATCGGTTTGGACGTTCTTCAACCATGTTGCCTCCCCCGACAGGACCTTCTGATCCAGACCGCTGTTACTGACGATGATAGGGCCTTTCTGGAGGTAATCGTGAGAAAGACCATGGGCCGCCCCGAGGATAAGCCGTTTGCCCCGGGAATCGAGAAGCCTGATGCTGCATGCCTTAATATTCATGGCGCTTACTACGCATCGGACGATCTCATCCAGCACCTTGGCCGGATCCAGAGAGGCATTGATGACCATGGCTACTTCGTAGAGGGCAGCGAAATAATCCGTCTTTTTTTCTTTCATAATCCCCACCTCCTTGAGTCATAGAGATCTTAAAGTTAAATATAAGGTGCAAACTTGCTGTTTGCTATGTACCTTTATTCAATGGAATACGTCAAATGAAATCGACAGGTAAATTGAATTTTGCAATCCGGCATGTATGCTCAGAGCTTGTCTGTAAATAACATCACAAGCTCGCATCTCGTCTTCACGCCATCTTTAACCGTGGCTCAATCGCAAAATCCTCAACGTAGCGCTGCTACGCCTACGGTTTTGCTCAATCTCCCCGGCCAAATCCAGCATAAAGCCGAGCGCGATCTATTGCAATGTTATTTACAGACAAGCTCTGAGCGGATTCATGAAAGCCAATGGATATCCTAAGGTGAAATTTTCTTTCGGAGCGCTGCTCTCTTTCCTTTTCTTTCCACAATCCTGAAGCCCTGTTCCAAAAGTCTCGCCGTTTCCTGTGCCCTGATCTTCGGATTTTTCTCACCCATTACCACAACGATAATCCTCGTATTTCCCCGTTTTGCCGTTGCGACCAAATGATATCCGGCGGCGCTTACAAACCCTGTTTTTAACCCATCGACACCCGATGTTCTTTTTAAAAGGTCATTGCCGTTCTTCTGATTTATACCCTTGTATGTATATTCCTGCAGAGAATGGAGTTGCAAAGCTTCCGGGAATTTCTTGATGTAGGAATGTGACAGCGAGAGAATATCCCGTGCTGTTGAAACCTGGCCATTTGCCGGTAGACCGTTCGGATTGACGAAGTGACTATGCTTCATTCCAATTTCTTGCGCTTTTTTGTTCATCATCACAACGAATTTTTCAACGCTGCCTCCGACATGTTCAGCGACGGCTACACTGGCGTCATTTGCAGACATAACGGC
>CAZCKQ010000241.1:0-2842 GCA_964499315.1 uncultured Eubacteriales bacterium
TAAATATTTCGGGATTTGCCGGAAAGCGCGGGACTGAAAGGTCAAACAGAAACAACCAGTCTTTTTTCGTTAACGGCCGGTATTTTAAGAGCAGGTTGGTTTCGGCAGCTGTTGATGAAGCTTACAGGCCATACCTGGAAAAAGGTAAATACCCGTTTGTTGTACTTAAAATAAATATCAGACAGGATTTAACCGACGTAAATGTCCATCCCCAAAAAATGGAGATACGTTTTTCAGATGAAAGTGATATTTTCGTAAAGGTATACCATGCAATCTCAAATACGTTGAAAGGCGTATTCGAACCTCAATCCGCGTTATTTGCGCAAGATGATGCCGCAGGTCTGGTAAGGGAAGAAGGGATACGGCAGGATTCATCGGAGCCGGCTCCATCAGGTTCATCATATTCATCATATTCATCCTGTGGATTGTTTGATTCCGCATCAATTACTAAAAATGCCAATCAACCGGTTTTTACGGGTGTCAGGATAATAGGTCAGGCATTTTCAACGTTTCTGCTGGTTGAAAAAGAAGATATTGTTTATATCATTGATCAGCATGCCGCGCATGAAAGGATTATATACGAAAAACTGAAAGGCTTGCGATCCGATCCTGAAAAGCTTTCACAAGCACTATTGACGCCGATGGTGATTCAATTGTCTCCAAGCGAGGCTTCAATTGCTTTTGAAGAGATCGATCATTTTCAACGTCTGGGCTTCAGGTATGATGACTTTGGCAATAACTCATTGCTTATACGCGCTGCGCCGTATCTTTCCCATGGTGAAAATCCGGGGGAGGTTTTTAAATATCTATTGGATTGCATGGCAGAAGACGACCTGAAAAACAAAGACATAGAAAGGCTCACTTATCGGCTTGCATGCAGGATGGCCGTAAAGGCGTCCGATTTGCTGCATGAAGATGAAATAGCGTATCTGCTCAAAGACCTTGATGCTTTGCATAACCCGGCAACGTGTCCTCATGGCAGGCCTTTTGTTGCTGCATTAACTAAAAGTGAGCTGGCTAAACTTTTTAGAAGGAAACCGGCAAAGAATCTTGGATGATGTAATTGTTATAACCGGACCTACGGCGGTCGGAAAAACCGCATTATCGATTGAACTCGCAAGGAAGATCGGGGGGGAGATCATCTCAGCGGATTCCATGCAAGTGTACAAATACATGGATATAGGTACGGCAAAACCTTCTGTAGCTGAAAGAAAATCTGTTCCCCATTATCTCATCGATGAACTGACGCCCGATGAAGAATTCAGTGTAGCCAAGTTTTGTGAGCTTGCCCGCAGATATATAAAAAAAATATCATCCATCCCTAAAATCCCTATAGTCGTAGGCGGGACAGGACTGTATATCAATTCGCTGGTAAATAATATCCGTTTTCCGGATAATGCTGCCGATAAGGAATACAGGATCCACTTGAAGAACATCTGCGACGAAGGAGGCAAGACATACTTATATGATGAATTAAAACGAGTAGACCCCGATGCCGCTTTTAAAATACACCCCAACGATACCAAGAGAATAATTAGAGCGCTTGAGGTATATGCCAAAACAGGCATAAGAATTAGCAGGCACGCCCAGTTGTCATGTATGGCGCCGCCGGAATTCAGATTTGTTATGATCGGCTTGAATATGGGCCGCGAACGGCTATATGACCGTATAAACAGAAGAGTGGATGCTATGTTCGAAAAAGGTTTGGTAGATGAAGTCAGGCAACTTGTTAAAATGGGGTATTCGAAATACTATACCGCTATGCAGGGTCTGGGTTACAAGGAAATATTATGGTACCTTGGCGGTGAAGCTTCGATTGTGGAGGCCATGGATCTGTTGAAAAGGAACACGCGGCATTTCGCCAAAAGACAGATGACATGGTTTAGACGAATGACGGATATTTGCTGGTTTGATTCGGATGCATCAAATGATTCGGAAATACTAAATAGTGTTTATAATTGTATTGCATCAACAGGCATTATTATGTAGAATATCATAAGGAATATTTTCGGAGGTATAAAGTGAACAAGAACAACATTAATCTGCAGGATGTATTTTTAAATCAGGTCAGGAAAGAACGGATAGCTGTGACCATATATCTTACTAATGGTTTTCAGTTGAATGGCATGGTTAAAGGATTTGATAATTTCACAGTTGTTCTCGATACAGACGGCAAGCAGCAGCTTGTATATAAACATGCCATTTCAACGATTAGCCCCAAGAAGATAGTTAACCTGATATTCAATGATGAAAGGGGCTAAAGTTTTCTTAATACTCCAGTGATTTTCCCCAGAATAGAAATGTCTCCGTTTACTATTATGGGATCCATGTGTTGATTTTCCGGCTGCAGTCTGATATGGTCCTTTTCTTTGTAAAAGGTTTTGACAGTGGCTTCATCTCCAATTAGGGCAACCACCATGTCTCCATTGTTTGCAGTAGCTTGCTGTCTTACCAGCACATAGTCCTTGTCGAGAATACCCGCTTCTATCATGCTGTCTCCTTTTACTTGGAGCATAAAGACATTGGAATCACGGACAAAATCCGAAGGAAGGGGAAAGGTGTCTTCGATGTTTTCTACAGCAAGGATAGGCTGGCCTGCCGTAACCTTTCCTACGAGGGGCACTTCAAACAAATCCTTTTTCTGAAATTCCGGGTCTATGACTTTTAAGGCTCTTGGCTTTGTCGGATCTTTGAGGATCATTCCGTTTTTTTGGAGCTTCTGGATATAACCGTGGACAGTCGATGTCGATTTGAAACCGATTGCGCTGCATATCTCCCTGACGGAAGGCGGGTAACCCTTTTCGTTAACCTGATCGTTTACAAAATCAAGTATCTTATGCAG
>CAZCKQ010000242.1:0-2830 GCA_964499315.1 uncultured Eubacteriales bacterium
ATATGATCGCTTCCGGTTTTGACCGGGGCAGTCTGAAACGATTTACGACAAGTGGTTCAACAGGCGAACCAGTTACGATCCTCCGGGATAGTCGGGCAGATATCATTGCCTCGGCTTCCGGAATACGATTTCGCAGATGGGCTGGGCAGGATATCGGGGAGAAATATGCCCAGATATGGGGACGAGCGCTCGATCATGTGGAGTCTTCTGAATCCGGCCATTCCCCTCACAGCAGATTGAAAAGATGGTTGGCTCGTTTTGAAGAACCGGCTGCCTTTTTGAACGCGTATGACATGACCGAAGCGAGCATGAGAGAGTTTGCCGACAAAATTGAAACACAGAAGGTTGATGTCCTCGTGGGCTATGTAAATATGCTTTACTTCTTTGCTCAATTCGTTCGAAAATGGAAAATGGTATTCAGATTGAAATCTGTAAGAACAGTAGCAGAAGTGCTGCACGCGCATCAACGGCAATTAATCGAAGAGGTCTTTGGCTGTAAGGTATTTGACAATTACGGCAATAGAGAAAACGGGCTGATCGCAGCCGAATGTGAAATGCATTGCGGTTTGCATGTGAATGCGGAAAATCTTTACGTCGAGATTCTCGATCCTCAGGGCAAACCTGTACAAGGCAACGAGAGTGGTGAAATTGTAGTTACCGATCTCAACAACTATGGAATGCCGTTAATACGCTATCGGACTGGTGATCGGGGATATTTTCTTGACGAACCATGCCAATGTGGAAGAAGGCTTCCTTTAATTGGGGAAATCGGCGGAAGAGTCATTGATATGGTCGCACTTTCAGACGGTAATTTTGTGGATGGCAGGGTTCTGGGCCATGCTCTGTGGGCATTCCCTGATGAAATTGACCGTTTCACGGTTGTGCAGCACAAACGTGGCGAGGCAGAGCTTATGCTCAAGCCGGCCAAGCCCATCACTGACGAGCGCCTGCAAATAATCATGAACCGTTTGCGCGATTTTACAAGAAATAAACTTACTATTAAATTGAACATTGTGGACGATTTACCTATAGATCCCGTCAGCGGCAAATACAAGTTCGTTGTATCCGATATAAGTTCAAGGATTGACTCTAATGAATCTGAATAACATGACCCTTAAAGTCGAAGGAGTATTATTGCATGATGGACTATAGAGATCCAAGAATTCTTGATGCCTTATTCTCTGCATTATACAGACTCAACAATCGCTTTGTGAGAAAAGCTATTCGCGAATTAATATTCAGGCGAAAAGGCGCAGGATATTATTCGAAGACTTTACGCAAATTACTTTTGAAGTATCATGGTGTCGAAATAGGAATGTATTCACGTGGAGCATTTTGGGCAGATTTCCCTTCTGGTACCATAGTTGGCCGCTACACGTCTTTGGCAAACGGTCTTCTAGTCATAAATGGAAGTCACCCCATCCAACACAAATCGACTCACGCTTTCTTTTTTAATCCTACTCGTGGATATGTTGACAAATTATTAATCGAGCGCAGAAAAAGCCTGATCATTGGCCATGACGTTTACATGGGCAGCAATGTAACGCTCCTACCCAATGTAAAATCTATCGGTACGGGAGCGGTTATCGCAGCAGGCAGCGTCGTAATTAAAGACGTGCCGCCTTATGCAATAGTTGGATGTAACCCGGCTAAGCTCATAAAATATCGTTTTTCTGAAGAAACCATAAAGAAACTGATGGAATCGAAGTGGTGGGAAAAGGACATTGATCAGCTCCACGCAGATGAATCTGAGTTTAAAACCTTTCTTCGGCCTCTGGAAGAATAACTCATTATAATGAAGCTCAAAAACGCTCATCAAGTTGCTGAATGGCGCCTTTGTGTCGGTTGTGGGGCGTGCGCTTATGTCTGTCCAGAGCAAAATATAACACTGATCAATATAGTCAATAGCGGGATCAGACCGACGTATGATCCCGCGAAATGCAAGGATTGTGGAGAGTGTATCAAAGTATGCCCCGGGTATGAGACCATTAAGGAATCTCAGGAAGACCACGCAGGCATCATCAGGCAATTAAATCAAAGCTGGGGAACGGTTCGAGAGGTTTGGGAAGGATACGCCGTCGATCCGGACATCCGGTTTCATGGCTCTTCGGGCGGCCTGGCCAGTGCGCTGGCCCTGTATTGTCTGGAAAAGGAAGGCATGACCGGCGTGTTGCACACAGCAGCAGATGACAGGAATCCGCTTGCCAACAGGACCGTCCTAAGCCGAAATCGTGACGATATTCTCACGCGCACAGGATCGCGGTATTCGCCGGCCTCTCCCTGTGGTGACCTGAAACTCATGGAATCTGCCACTGGATCATGCGCTTTCATCGGCAAACCCTGTGATGTTGCGGGGCTTCGGAAGGCCATGTCGCTGAAACCTGCATTGCGGAAAAAGGTTGGTGTGGTCATTGGTATTTTCTGCGCAGGGACACCATCAACACAAGGCACTATCGATTTATTAAATAAACTCCACATCAACACCAACAACGCCAGTGCACTCCGCTATCGCGGAAAGGGTTGGCCCGGGCTTTTTTCCGTACAGCACAAAAAAGACATCAACCGAACAGAAACACTCACTTATAAAGAGGCTTGGGGATTTATTCAGTCGTATAGGCCTTACCGTTGTTATCTTTGTCCTGATGCAACCAGTGAATTGGCTGATATCTCCTGCGGCGACCCGTGGTATCGGGAGATCAAGGAACGTGAGCTGGGGTATTCGCTTGTGCTTGTCCGCACCGAACGAGGCAGGCAAATACTTCATGGCGCCATTGAAGCCGGATATGTCACATTAGAACGTGCTTTGTCCAATGTGCTTCCTCTTTCTCAA
>CAZCKQ010000243.1:0-2805 GCA_964499315.1 uncultured Eubacteriales bacterium
GGTTGATTGCATGGAGCCTAAAATGGAACGCCGTCTTTCGGTTTGTTTTGCAGGCTTTGCTTCCTTAAAAAGAAAATAGTTTTAAGGAGCGGAGTCAATATGAAATATATTAAAGCAAATGATATTTTACCGGAAGATCTATTACTGGAGATACAAAAGTATGTTTTTGGTGAAATGGTTTATATCCCTAATCCTGAAGGTATACGCAAAAAATGGGGCGAGGCTTCCGGAGGCAGAGCTTATCTGGATTCAAGAAATAAGCAAATAAGGGCTATGTATCGGGAAGGGGCCTCTATTGAGCATTTATCAGCCATATTCTGTCTTTCATATGAAAGCATCAGAAAGATAGTATACTCGGACTGAACTCTTGTAAATAACGGTTATGAACCATTATTTATATTTCTTTCGCATACGGCGGCGCTTAAAATCCTGATATACCGAATAAGGAGACAAAGTGCCGCCGTATGTTTGCGTTTGATGATAATGATGATGATAAAGGTATCCGGCGCATAGGCGTGAAACATCCCGCTGTCAGGCAGGCCATTGCGCTGATGCGAAATAAATCTGTGATTGAACATGAAGACCTGTTTATTGTTGAAGGCGGCTGGGCTTGCGAAAAAATCCGGCTTGCCAAGATACAGGTAGTGACTATGCTTATTTGTCCCGAGATAGTAGCTAGCGATATGGAGCGCGAATTGATCGGCCAGTTGGTTGGCTATGCCTGTGAAACTTATTATATATCGGAAAAGGTATGCCGCAAAATCAGCGACAGGGATGATCCGGAGGGATGCTTCCTTTTATGCAGGCTCAAAGAACGTTCGCTGAATCAAATAAACCTCAAAAAAGACAATATCATTGTGATACTCGACGGTCTTGAAAGACCGGGCAATATCGGTACCATCATAAGGACCGCAGACGCTGCGGGCATCGATGCGGTAATAGTGTGCAACCAAAAAGTGAAGCTGACGAATTACAAACTGATCAAGGCCGCAATGGGTTCGAGCTTTTTCGTACCGGTGATAAGCCTGTATACCGATGAAGCAATCGGATGGCTGGCACAAAATGATTTCAAGATATTCGTAACTGACTTGTCGGCGGTAAAGTGCTTTTATGAAGCTGACTTCGGCGGTAGGGTCGCAATTATTGCCGGAAATGAAAACAGAGGTATTTCTGACAGATGGCGTAATTGCGACTATGAAAAGATAGAGAGGATCATTATTCCTATGTTTGGAGGCGCGGATTCTCTAAATGTCGGTTTTGCGGCAACTCTTGTCATATACGAAGCAGCCATGCGGCAGCGAAATATTATTCGGCGGCCTTCGGTGCACAACGATAATTGATAGTCATGTAATTGTTGTGTATAATAAATACTCAGGAGAAAAGCTGATAATGATAATGGATCTGCTTATCGCGGAGAGTCAAAAGAATCTGCGGATGCAAAAAGAATTAAATAAAAAAATCAGGCCGTTGCCTAAAGGTTCACTTAAAGAGAGAAAAGTAAAGGATAAGAGATACTATTACCTCGCTTACAGGGAAAACGGAAAGGTTGTAAACAAGTACATCGGAGATGATCCTGCGGCGGCGGCAAAGGTCCTGAAGCTTATTGAGGAGCGGAGGTCATACGAATACCGATTGAGAGAACTGCAGAAGGATTGGAAGATATATAATAAATTGGGTATAGAAGAGGACCGGGATGAGCTTAGGCAAGTGATAGAAGAGAGTGCGCGGGGCAATGATTTCAGCCTTTCATTCCGTGGCTTTCTCGATGTTTTTTATTCATGCAAGGATGATAAGGATAGGATGCTTGCTTTAATCGAGCGTGAGCCGCGGTATCATAAAAATGTCCCGGATTACCAATATGCCATGTGCGCCGCTGCAGCAAATAAGCTAGCCAACGACCATGGTCTTGATGTCCCCGATTGGGTGTGGAAAGACAGGTATTATATGAAGAAGATGTATTTCGGTAATGTACGTAAAGGGAAGCTCAGGATGTACAATATGCTTTATTCTCCGGCCGAATTCAAGCACCGGGGATTATTCGTGGATGAAAATATCTTGTTACGGGTATAAGGGAGGGCGTGTTTCGATGAAGCGTTTTTATATGGACAAAGAAGAAATACTACAGTATTTTGAACTAATCAATAAAGAATTAAAATCGACGGGTATGCAAGGGGAAATTCTGGTTGCCGGCGGGGCTTCCATGTGTCTGGCTTTTTCTGCAAGGTCATCAACCAAAGATGTCGATGCGATTTATGAGCCGAAGACCGAAATCGGCAAGATAGCGCAAAAGATCGCAAAAGAAAAGGGCTTGCCGCTTGAAGGTCTATTCTGTGATGCCTGAATATTTGCTGGCTATGAAGCTTATGGCATCCAGAATGGATTCGGATACCGACAAAAAAGATATTATCTTTCTGATGAAATACCTTGGTATCGACACGGCTGAAAAGGCATACCAGATTCTTGATATGGCATTTAAAGCGGAATATGTCTTACCTAAAACAAGATATGTGATTGAGGAATGTCTGCAAGAAATCGCGGCAGGCGGTTAACCGGTATACGGCTGTTCATACGGCAAACACTTCCTGGAGCTTGAATTCAAGCCCTTTAAAAACCCTTGATCTGAGGGTCGAATCGCTTTTGAATGATTCATAGTCTTTAATAATGTATTCGCCTTTATCTTTTTCAAAGCAATAAATCAGTACCTCCTTTTTGTCGATATCGACTATCCACTCCCTGACGCCGGTCTGCATGTACAAATCCAGCTTTTTTATCATGTCCTTCTTCTTGGTTGAGGCTGACGTGATC
>CAZCKQ010000244.1:0-2730 GCA_964499315.1 uncultured Eubacteriales bacterium
GACAGCGCTTATATAGATCCCGCCAAAGTCGATATTATAGGATTCACTTCCGGAGCCGCCCTGTTTTGATCTCGGCGTCACATCCTCATAATCGCCATATGGGGCCTTCTCTCCAAATGTATACGTCTGACCACTTGCACCAACCCCGAATATCGGCTCGGTGATAGTGCCGCCTCCGGCCATGCCGATGCTGCCCATGGTGGCCGCCTCGAATAGGGTGCCTAGGAACCCGCCTGAAGCGGCTCCTGTCTTTCCGAAAAGAAAATCTTTCGTCATCTGGCCAAGGATATCGGCGGAGGCCCGTTGTATGGAGGTAAAGATCCCCGTGACATAATCGGATAGGCTCTTGAACTTTCCCTTCATGACATCAAAATAAAAGTCGCTAAAATTCTGCTCCATGCTTTCCGCCGTTCTTTGCGAAAGATCGATGAGATAATCCGAGTGCTCCTTCTCCTCGTCTTTCATCCTGGCCCGCTGATCCTGGAGGTGTTTCCACATTTCATCCGTGATGGCATCAGACTCCTGTATCCGCGCCCGCTGCGTCTCCAAGATGGAGAGCGGCTGTTCTCCCATGTATCTCTGATATGCCAGGTACCCGCTTACCTGGGAGTCTGACAGCCAGTTGGGCGGCTTTTCAGTGTTTTCTTTCTTTTTTTGCTGGTCCTGATATGGATAATCACTTTGCCGGCGATGTCGCTGAACAGCCGCTTCAATCTGACCCATCATCGAATTTAACTTGTCTTCATATTCACTCTTAACTAATTGATCTTGTAGATCCTTCACCTTCTTTTTGTCTCGATTGATCAGATAATTCCCATAAATTTCCCCATAAAGTCTCTTGTTTCTTTCCAGCCCTGCTATTTCATCATTTAACCCCTGAATCTGTGCTTTGATGTATGGTGTTGTTCCCTTGCACTGAAAAATCAAGGCAAGAGAATCGGCTGCATCTTGTGCCTTAAGCGTTAAATCCGTAAGCCATTGAATGACACTGAAGCCGGGACCGTTGAGCATTGCTCCCATCGACTCCTTAAGCTCGCCAAACTGATTGCTCAACTGTGCGATCCTTCCAGCTGGAGTCTGGGCTTCAGCCTCGGCAGATCCGCCGAACATGCGGAAAAGGCCTTCGTATGCACTCTTCATCCGCTCAATAGAACCTACAGTCCCTTCAATTTCAATTCCTTGCCTTTTGAGAGCATTGGTATTAGTGGCCACCGACTTGCCCACAAGCGTGGCAGCACTTTCCAGATCTATGCCTTGGGCTGTGGCAAAATCGAGCGTGGCTTGAGTGAGCTTATCAAGGTATTCGCCCTCGATACCGTAATGAGTCAGCTTCTTCTGAGCACCCTTGATAGCTTCGTCATCATAGGTCGTGATTCGCATGAGTGAGTCGGCATATTTCAGGTTATGCTGATAAGCCTCCTCAGTATAAGTGCCCGCATGTTTCATGGCGGCGCCAAGGGTGTAATTTTGTTTTTCAGCCTCTGCGAAGGCTCCATACATTTTTTTCAATCCATATGTGACAACTGCAAAAGATGCTGCGCTGGCGGCAATCGTCCCCATATATGATTTAAAGCCCTGTGTAAAAGTGGAGAGCTCGCCTTTTGTCTGATTCAGGGTTTTCGTCAGGTCACCTTTCCGCGCTCCGATATTAATATATGCATCACCTATCTTAGTTTCAGTCATGCTGTTTTCTCCTTTTCATGTCGTACATGATCCTGTATCCTATCTTCCTGCTTTTGCCTCATCGTCCTGGATCTTGAAATATGCCTGCCACTCAGTAATCCGAGAGCTCCTTAGCTCGGAAAACATCCTCTCCACATACAGCGGCACTGACTTCAATTTTGACTTCTCCTCTTTTTCAGAAATTTAGATAAAATTCCCTCCGGAAGGGTAAGCGGATAATAGATGCGGGGATTGAATTCTGTTTGATCCTGATTCTCTGAAAATAAGGCCGCTTCCATTTCTGAGCGAGCCTTATTCAATTCTACAATGGCTTTCTCGATATAGAAAAACGCTCTATGTATATGTTCATTATGTTTTGATGAGAAGATATAATTACTTATTTTATTAAGATTTTTCAGAACAATGGCTAAATAAAATCCAATATACTTATGATCGATAAAATCAATTGATGGGGATCTACTCTTCATTCCGGATCAACCTCTGGATTGGTATTGATTTCGACATCTAGAAGCAATTCAAAAGGCTTTCCCATTTATGCTCTCTCTATATCATTCTGCCCAAATGAAGAATGTAAGCGATTACATTAAAAGCACAGGTGCGTTCAACATGATCTGGAAAGTTCATGGCTATGAATAATCTACAATCACTTGAACAAGTTCATCGAGCAAAAGGTTATACAAATTTTTGTTTCTTGCGGCTTTTCTTCTAATTAAAGTCTCAGAGCTTTCGAGATCTCTCTTCAAGGAATCTGATCACAGCATCGACTGGATACACAACTTTTTTACCGCAGCGGATACGACCAGGAATACCCCTGCCCTCACAGTCCAGATTTGCACAATACTTTTCATCCAGTATGCCGCCAGTGAAGGCTTTTATTTCCGTACGTGCAACGACTGTTGAAGGCCATTTATCAACCATTGAAGCAAATACACTTTTTTCAGGCATTTTTATCTCCTTATCTTTTGAAGCAGGCGGGGGGCCGATCCCCCCGCCACGATCGAAGGAGGAACACAAATGAGCTTATATATAGATTTGCCTGGCAGCGCT
>CAZCKQ010000245.1:0-2704 GCA_964499315.1 uncultured Eubacteriales bacterium
GCGATTCCGTTGTGTGTCCAGGCTCGTATCCTTCTTAAGGCTGAGGAATTCATGACACTCAGCTTCAGATCCTCGATAATCGCAGACATGATCGGTTTTATGCTGACATCTTCTCTGATCGACGCAGTACTCTGATTTGCTGCAGGTTGGCTCATTCCTGTGTTCTTACTGAAATTAATGGCAAAAAAGCGGATAAAGCTGCTTAACAATCAGCTCGGAGATGCAATAATGCTTTTATCATCTTCTTTGAAAGCGGGATACAGTTTTTTTCAAGCCGTCGATACTGTCACAAAGGAGATGAGCGGTCCGATATCCGAGGAATTCGTCATAATGCAAAAAGAAGTGAACCTTGGGGTTTCGACAGAAAAAGCGCTTGAGAATCTTGTCCAGAGGGTGGGCAGCGATGACCTTGAGATGGTGATTACGGCCGTACTTATTCAAAGGCAGGTGGGCGGCAATCTTTCGGAAGTGCTTGACAATATATCAACGACAATCAGGGACAGGATAAAGATAAAAGGTGAAGTCAGGACGATCACAGCGCAGGGAAGGGTGTCCGGGCTCGTGCTGTCGCTTCTGCCCATAGTTCTCGGGGTTTTGGTATATATGATAAATCCTTCGCATATGCAAGTTTTGTTCACTAACCCTTTTGGCATCATACTTCTTGTGTATTCCGGCATCATGGAGCTGATAGGTATTTTCATCATCAGAAAGATAGTCAGGGTGGAGGTGTAATGTATGCAGGCTTTGATCATGATCTTAGTATTCGGATCGTCTTTTCTGCTGGCTCATACTATCGCGAAAGGGATTTTAGTAAAAAAGAACATCATCCTTATCCGCTTAGGCAAGATTGCGCGCCAGAGTTCCGTTACGGAAGACAGCGAACTGAGCAGACCTTTATTCGAAAGGATCGTGCGTCCTGTCGTTGATGGAATTGCAAAAGGGGTGATACAAATAACCCCTAAGGAACTGGTTTCTTTATTGGAAAAAAAGATTATCAACGCAGGCAAACCGTTCAATATCGGAGTCAAGGAATGGATGAATATACAGCTCATAATACTTCTTTGCCTGCCCGCGATTACTATCGCGGCGGCTTATATGAAATCACTGCCATTTAAAAATATAGCCTTTCTGCTGATCGTTGAAATTGCCCTCGGCGCGCTGATGCCCAATTTTATTTTAAGTAGAAAGATATCGGAAAGGCAGAAAAATGTAATGAAAACATTGCCGGACCTGCTTGATCTTCTAACAGTCAGCGTAGAGGCAGGTCTCGGTTTTGACAGCGCCCTTTCAAGGGTGATTGAAAAGATGCCGGGTCCACTGTCACAGGAGTTTGCAAACGTCCTTCAGGAGATCAAGGTCGGCAAACAAAAAAAGGATGCGTTGAAAGATATGTCCGAACGGTTGAATGTACAGGATGTCACGTCTTTTATAAATTCCGTCATCCAGGCCGATAAGCTCGGCGTCAGCATAGGGAACGTACTGAGGGTGCAATCAGAGCAGATGAGGCAGAAAAGGAAACAGCGGGCGCAGGAGAAGGCTATGAAGGCCCCCGTAAAAATGCTCATACCGATGCTCATATTCATATTCCCGACGATATTTTCTGTTCTTCTCGGGCCGATCGTACTGAGGATCATAGATGTCTTTATGAAATAACATCGCATGTAGCCTGGGGCCCCGGGAAATAATCGACAAGTTCCTCTCCAATTTATTGACAATAGCATTGCAATAATATAATATATATTTGCAATATAGTGAAATGTATATATGTTAAGGTTCAATGATGTTGATGAAACGGGCAAAGTAATTCTATTCAACAGATTTGACGCATTATCAAGGTCAGTCAGTATGATTGGAATAGATCGGATGAGTATATGCTGAATAAAAGAATCGCGTTGATGATCGTATCGATTTTTATATTTTGCACTGTATCCTGCGCTTCACAGCCGGATAAATATATGAACAGCGAAAATGCTCAAGCTGGAAGTGAATATCCCACAATAAGTATTTATCTAATAAAAAATCATCCGAGGCTAATAGAAGAAGCTCTTGGGGTTTATGATGGTGTGAGAATTGAAGCCAAGTATTTTTATTTTGAAGAGTACCTAAACAAGCTGCCTGTAGAGCTTCTTGTGGGAGAAGGACCTGATATAATCAACACTGATTTCTACCCTTTATCTGTTCAAAAACTCTTCTCATCGAATATATTGATTGATTTAAATGAGATCATCGCTGAAGACAAAGAATTCAATCTCGCGGATTATAACGAAGCCGTTCTTGATTGCGGAGTCTTGGACGGGAAAAGGTATCTGATACCTATAAATTATACAGTACCTTACTTTTTCAGCGTAAAAAGTATCATGGCAAAAAACGGCATTTACATTAATATAAACGATTGGACATGGGATGCCATGATTCAAATTGCGGATAATTTCCATCAACGGAACAGGTCAACCGGTAAATACCTTTTTCAATCGCCAATCAGTCAGATGGGATTCTTTATAGCTCTTTTATCAGGCAACGGGTTTAGTTTTCTTGATTTTGAAAGCTGCAAATCACATTTCAACTCACCGGAGTTTATAGAATTCCTTGAAACATTCAAAGAAAAAATATGCCCTGTATATTCTCCGACGGGAACCGGTTCTTATGATGATATAAAGGAAGAAAAGGCTGCAATGCTGTATGATTTCGGTTCCATGAGTCCAGT
>CAZCKQ010000246.1:0-2682 GCA_964499315.1 uncultured Eubacteriales bacterium
TGAGGACAATGTCTGCCCAGGGCCCGGAGCAGTTGATGGTTAGTTTTCCTTTGATGGTGTGCGATCTGTTATTCACAAGATCCCGCACCACGATACCGGAAACCTTATTTCCCTCTGTTGTGAAAAAATCTTCCACCTTGGTATAGTTTGAAACTCTGGCTCCATAATGAATGGCCGATTTTAAAAATGTGAGCGTCAGCCGCTCGGGGAAAATATTGAGACTGTCATAATAGACCCGGGCCCCTTGCAAACCTTCGCGTTTTACGTTCGGCACCCTCTCAATAACTTCTTCTCGAGACAAAGGATAATGATTAGGGATTTTCTTGCTTTTGTCCCATGTGAATTTTTTATCGAATGCGAGGAAATCGTAAACGAAAAGACCTACCTTCATGACAAATGTTGGATTGACGAACATGAATGGCGTGGGATAGACAAAATTAGGGGCTATATTCCCCATAATCCTGCGTTCATTAAGAGACTCGCGCACAAGGCCGAATTCGAAGGTTTTCAGGTATCGCAAGCCGCCGTGGATTACTTTGGAAGTTGCGGCGGAGGTCGCCCAGCCGAAATCGTTTTTTTCAACAAGCGCAACGCTCAGTCCCCTGCTTGCGGCATCGTAGGCAACCGCAGCGCCTGTAATACCCCCTCCGATAACGAGAATATCGAATGATTCGCTCTTGTAATCATCCATGAAACGCTTCATCATAAAGACACCTCAATGATTGAGATCTTTGAAACTGCTTTTATTATTTTTATATAACGCTTGATAGTGTTTATAAAGCTTGTCATAGACCGCTTTGTTACCGGGATTCGGCTGAAAAGAGTTTCCTTTCTTCAGCATCCCGTTTACTGCGTTAAAATTCTTGTAGATTCCAAAGGAAACCATCGCGATGGCCGCAGCGCCCTGCGCGGATGCCATCTGGGGATTCATCATCTGCACAATCGGCTTCTGCAAAACATCCGCTAAGATCTGACACCAGACGTTGCTCTTTGAAGCGCCGCCGATAAATCGGACTTCATCCGTGGTCGGTTTACTTTTTTTCAATGACATCTTTTCCACGAATTCCATTCCCCATCGGATATTAAAGGCAACCCCTTCCATCGCCGACCGGCAGAGATCAGCCCGTGTTGTATTCATGCAAATGTTGAATATCTGTCCGCGCAGGTACGGATTATTTATGGGCGATCGCTCCCCGAAAAGCCACGGCGTTAAGATAACATGATTCTTACCGGGGGGCGAGTTGACCACTTCCTTATCCATTATCTTGTATATTTCAGAAGTTGATTTTCCCTGCATGAGCTCGGAGGGATACAGCATGTCCTTAAGCCAGTCCAAAGCCGCACCCAGGGTTTCCTGCTTGCTGATCAAAAGGAACTTGCCCGGAATTCCCGATACGATTGCCCCAACGTAATGTTGTGTATCAACAGCAGTCCCGGGATGGTGAGTGGCAACCCAGCCAGCTGTGCCGATATTAACATGCATGTGCCCCATCTCGATGGCGCCTGAGCCAATAGCCGATGCAAGCAGGTCGCCGGAACCGTTCACGACCGGAAGGCCGACCGGAACGCCTGTTTTTGCAGAAAAATCCTCCGTGACATGGCCTGCGATTGCTGTTGATGCCCTGAGCTCAGGCATTTTACGTGAATCGAGCCCGTACATTTTATGAATATCTTCCGACCAGACCCACTTCCCCTGGTCTTTATTCCGCATATCCATGAGCCAGGTGACGTTTGCCATGTCGTATGACGTCACATAATTACTGGTTGAAAGAAAAATGGCATAATCCTTTGCGTCCAGAAATTTATGGACTGAGCGATACAAGTCCGGCTTGTATTTCTTCATCCAGGCAAGCTTGCATACAGTATCCTTCCCGGTTTTTCCGGGTGCGCCGCCGGTTATTCTCATGAATTTGAGAAGCTTTAAAATGGGGTAGCCCTCAATCCTGATAAGTCCCTTGAACATCTCTTCCTGCGTGAAACAGGCTGCACGTTCATCCATCCAAGAGAGCATATTCATGAGAGGCTTTCCATCTTTGCCCACCGGAACGGTGTTTTGCATCTGGCTCGTGAACACGAGGCCGGCAAGCCTTCCGACCAGATCAGAATGCGCAGCAAGAACATTCCTGCTGGCATTATATATGGCGTCCGATATCTCGATCGGCGATTGTTCAACACACGATTTGTCCGGATACGAGAGACTACAGGTTGACTGACCGGAATCTATGTATCCATCAGGGCTTACGATCACCGCTTTCGTCGCAGTGGTACCAACATCAACAGCAAGAATAAGATTTTTATCTTTCATAATTGTCTCTCCTTGTCCTGACGTGCTTTCGATATTTTGGACAGCACCCCTTGTGTTAGACAGATTGAGATAGAACGGTTGGCCAAGGTTTAAGGTTTTGATAAAACAATTCTTCAAATTCCACCGGCAGTCTGTACCCCAGAGAGGAATGTAGACGTTTGCAGTTGTACACTTCCTGAATGAAAAAGGGAAGCCGAATCTGAACATCTTCCAGGGTTCGGTATTCCCATATTGATAAGCCTGGCAACGAGATCATGCGTTGTATTTGTCCTTATCAGCGTTGGTTACGTGAAGGATGCAACTATTAGAAATACGTGAGACTTATACATTATTTATTTGTTGCATGTCAACGACCAAACATTTTGTTTGAGTTTGTC
>CAZCKQ010000247.1:0-2679 GCA_964499315.1 uncultured Eubacteriales bacterium
AACCTTCTTCGAAAAAGCGTTTCTGAATGATGCCGTTCACCTGTGGACGCACCTCTGCGACATAGTAAGCAGACACACGGCCGGGCAACTCAGTTGTCAGCGCCACCCGCTCTGGCTGTATGGTAAAAACTGCAACCTCCGGAGTATTCGGCGGCGGCGGCTGCTTACGGTTACAACTACCTGCCATCAGCCCTGCACAGAGAATAACAAAACATACAATCAGTTTCGTTTTTTTGTTGATAAGCATGGAGCACCCCTCCGGTTCCCGATTAGTTCATTAACATCTTCATTTATTTTCGATCGCCTCCCAGCATGCAGCCGCGGCCTGGACGATATGAGCATCCTGCAGCCTTATCAGGCCAAGGGCATGATCGCGAGCCAGGAACACCATTGGCCCAAAGGCCAGCGCGAAAATCATGACGATCGGCAGTTCCTTTATGGTGTGGCTGGAGATCCCTTCCTCGAAAAGATCCTTGAATATGCTTGAATCCCCGGTCTTACCCAGGATCCTGTCCCTCCTCAACGATGCGCCATAAGGCGAGTTGTGATACTGCTCCATGTAACGAAAGTCGAGAGGATGTTCGATTATATACCATAAAAGGCCTATCCACAGATGCATAAACCTCTCTCTTATAGGTTGTGATACAGAGTACCCTTCCTGGATCGCTGCCGTGATCTTTTTCTCCAGTTCCAAGTATATCTCGTTGATAAGAGTATCCTTGTTCTCAAAATAGATGTATATGGTCCCCGCCCCCACACCGGCTTTCCTGGCGATCATGGACATGGGCGCCTTGTGAAAACCCTGTTCGGAGATAAGCTCAAGGGCAGCGCTGATTATTTCATTTCGTTTATCCGAATGTTTCATGTTCAGCCAATGATACAGAATGAATGTTCATTCTATCATTAGAAGTATTTTGCGTCAATAAATTATTACAAGTCTCTTCAAGGCCGTTTTTTCTAAAGATATCAGATAAGTTGCCGATGTTATCCAGGGAGGGTATTGTAAAAATGTCCATTTTTCTTAAAAAAATACTTGCCAGATATGGATATTTTGTTGATAATCATAACAAATCCCGCAGGAGGTGATACGGGGGCATGAAAAACATTAGCGCACTCACGATAATTGGATTTGTAGTTGTCTTGGGCGGATTCCTTCTTTTAGCCCTTACTAAAGCCATGATGACCTTTACCATAGGCATTGTCTTGATCTTTATCGGACTTATCTTAATAATATTTTCTATGGAAAAAGGGAAAAAGGGGAGCAAGAAGGGGTAAAGAAATATCCGGTATCATGCAGCAATCGTATCACAAAAAGGGCTCGTCAGAGCCCTTTTTTCATGCAGCTTTCAGCGATCAGGCGTCGGCAAATAATGGCAGCGCATGGTCAACGACAAATTCTAAATCCTAATTTCTAAATCCTAAACAAATTCTAATGTTCAAAATTTAAAACGTAAGCGACCTTGCATCTGTTTGGAACGTTTGATATTTAAATTTTGATATTGTTTAGGATTTCGTGCTTAGAAATTAGGATTTTTTCATGATTGCGAAAATATCCTTCACATATCAACGATCGAAGCTATACTTATAGTAGCAGCTAAGCAATGGAACACAGTATGGCCAGGTCCGGAAAGGTTTCCTCGTCCCTTATCCTCGCGGGCATTTGTCTCCCCTTTCTCCTGCTGTTCTTCATATCAAACTATGACGCGCAGGCATCCCTGTCCTGGAACCTTAACCACATGGAGATCGTTTTTAGGGAACAAGGATGGGTCCGCCCGTCAGGCCTCGATGAAGCTATTGATTGCCTCTTTCTTGCCGTCAGAAACGAGAGGGCATATCTCCGTTTCGGCGGCCTGATATTAAAACCGGCGATATCGATCCGTTATAAATACGTTATCCTCTTCGGCATCATCTGCATCTCTATCGGCACAGGCCTCATGGCTACTGCAGGCCGCAATGGAGCCGGTATGTAGCTAAGGAACAATCGTCAGCGTCACCGTATCGCTGTAGCTGCCGGCGGACGCGTTGATGTAATCAGCCTCTAATACCATTGAGGCGATGTCCATCGTTATTGTTGCAAGCCATCCCCACCCGCTTCCCGCCCCCGATGTCGTGTAGGTAAAGGAATAGGGGATGTACTCGTTCAGGGTGGCATGCTTCATCCGGTGGGTGGTCCCCGATTCGTGCAGGCCGTTGTCGTCGGAGATGGCATAGTACGCGTTTCTGGAACACCGGAATCTTGGCTGCGCGATGGTCCCGATCACATTGCCCCCGGTTGATGGGTCAAGCGTGAAAGCAACGGTACCTCCCCTGGAAAACCGGCATGACCCGGCCAGTACCGTGGCAGATACCCCGACGCTGGCAGTACCCGATGCCATGGCCCTGCCTGCCATTGCCGCCATCGCAAGTATCATGAAGGCAATTGCAAGGAATCCTATGTGACGTGCCCTCGGCACTATGCTCCCCTGTGAACAGCATGCCTTACGGCGCGATCGTCAGCGTCACCGTATCGGCATAGCTGCCGGCGGACGCGTTGATGTAGTCGGCCTCCGCCACCGTCGAGGCGATGTTCATAGTTATCGCAGAGGATTTGCCTGTACCGGTCCCCGTTGTCGTGTAGGTGAAGGAATAGGGGATGTACTCGTTCAGGGTGGCATGCTTCATCCGGTGGGTGGTCCCCGA
>CAZCKQ010000248.1:0-2673 GCA_964499315.1 uncultured Eubacteriales bacterium
TATATAGGCCAATACTCTTATCTTCATGCCCCACAACCCATCAGGTTCGATATCAACGATTTTTTAAGATAAATACTTCTTCAAGCTTTTTCAGATTGACGGCAGGCTCGATAATCGCGTATCTCTCAAGGTCATCCTCGGCCTTCCTGACTTCCCGCACCTTGCCTATGTAGATACCTTTGGGGAAAACGCCGCCAAGTCCCGAGGTCTCAACTGTATCATTAATAAGTACGTCAACGTCCTGCGGTATGTAGTCCATGCGGCAATACCCCGATTCTTTCAATTCGATATCCCCGCGGATGATGACATGCCCTCCCCCGGGTTTTGAAATCCACCCGCTCACAACGCTGTCTTCATCAATTATGGATATTACCTTGGAGGAAGTCAAGTCAGTTTCCAGTATCCTTCCGACCAGGCTCTTGCCTGCGGTGACCACTGTGAACCCCTCTTTGATGCCGTCCTTCTCCCCTCTGTCGATCCTGAATATATTAAACCAATTGCCCGGATCCTTTGCAATAACATTGGCGCCGACCGTATCATAATCCTCAAATTGCGCCTTTAAATTTAACGCAAGCCGCAATTCCTTGTTCTTTTCCTCAAATATTTTTAATTCGGAATTCTGCTTCTCCAGTTCCGTCAACCTGGATTTGAGCTGCTCGTTCTCCTGCTTCAAGGCGTTGATATCCCTGAAGAAAAGGAAGAAGGAATTGATCTTCTGTCCGGTTGCCGTGAACAGTTTCTGTATCGGGGTCAAAGGAATGCTTATTATGTCGCCGAGAGGATTTCTGCCTATGCCTCCGGTCGCGGCGATACCGATTACGACAAACAGAAGCACGGTTACAAGAACCAACAGGAAGATTTTGTTCTTGAATATCCGCAGCAATAGTTACTCCTTTCTATCGGAGCTTACGGGGTGAAATCAGCACTCTCCTCAACGTTTCGACCTCATCAAGGACTTTGCCGGCTCCGATCGCGACGCAATCAAGGGGATTATCGGCAATCATGACAGGCATCCCCGTCTCCTCGCGTATCAGCTTGTCAAGTCCGCTCATAAGCGCGCCCCCTCCGGTAAGCATTATCCCCCGGTCCATGATGTCCGCCGCAAGCTCGGGCGGCGTTTTCTCGAGCGTATACTTAATCGAATCCACGATTGCTTCGATAGGTTCTCTTAATGCGTGCGCTATCTCGGAAGAGGTGACGGTGATGTTTTTGGGAAGGCCGGTTATCAGGTCCCTCCCGCGAATAGCCATGGATTCTTCCTTTGGCTTGGGGTATGCCGTACCTATCGATATCTTGATTTCTTCGGCGGTACGCTCTCCTATCATCAAATTATATTCCTTTTTTATATAGACGACTATGCTCTCGTCAAGTTCGTCGCCCGCTACGCGAAGCGACCGGCTCGTCACGATACCACCCAGAGAAATCACGGCGACTTCGCTCGTGCCGCCGCCTATATCAACGACCATACTGCCTGAAGGCTCATCGATAGGAAGATTCGCACCGATAGCGGCAGCCATGGGTTCCTCAATAAGATAGGCTTCCTTCGCGCCGGCTTGCAAGGTAGCCTCTTCCACCGCGCGCTTTTCGACCTCCGTAACGCCCGAAGGCACACAAATGACGACTCTTGGTTTGGAATAAGACCTTGAAACGGCTTTTTTGATGAAATATTTCAACATGGTTTGCGTCACGTCAAAGTCGGCGATAACGCCATCTTTCATGGGACGAATGGCAACTATGTCGCCCGGCGTTCTCCCTATCATGCTTTTAGCCGCGTCACCCACAGCAAGCACGGTGTTTGCCTTTCTGTTGATGGCCACGACAGACGGCTCGCGAACCACGATCCCTCTGCCTTTGACATTGACCAGCGTATTCGCGGTTCCCAGGTCGATGCCGATGTCTTTTGCAAATAAACTCATCCCTGTTTTCCTCCATTTGATGTACTAAAAAATCGGTAATACGTCATATCCGTCATATCATTCCTTTTTCCTTAAAACTGAAATAACATCCGTCACCAATAATAATATGGTCAAGTACTTTGATTCCTATGACATTGCCCGCGTTAACAAGCCTTTCGGTGGTCTGGATGTCGTCGGGGCTCGGTTCCGGATCGCCGCTCGGATGATTGTGGGCAAAGATGACCGCAGAACACGGAGTCCTTACAGCCTCGCTGAATACTTCACGAGGATGCACGATGGAAGAATTGAGACTGCCGGTGGAAATATTGACTTTCCTGATCACATGGTTCTTCGAATCCAAAAGCAGCAGTTTGAATACTTCCTTTTTCAAATATCTCATTTCCTCCATAAGAAGCAGGCTCACCTCGGCTGAAGTTCTCAGGACAACCTTTCTGCCGCTGCCGCTCATCGTGGATATCCTCTTGGACAGCTCCATAATCGCCTGAAGCTGCAAAGCTTTCACACGCCCGACCCCCGGTATCTCCTTTAGCTGCTCCAGCGTCATATCATAAAGGAACCTTAACCCTTTCTTCTCCTCATCCCGGCTCATTATCCTCTGTGCAAGACTCACCGATGTCTCCATCTTGTTGCCGGTCCTGATGATTATAGCCAATAATTCGGCATTTGATAGCTTTTCCGGTCCCAATCTTTCCAATTTTTCATAAGGCCTCTCGTCAGGAGGCAGATCCTTGATTCTCAGTCTTTTTACTTGCGCCTC
>CAZCKQ010000249.1:0-2639 GCA_964499315.1 uncultured Eubacteriales bacterium
TAAGGATCAAAAAGAGCGAGGGATTATCATTAATATACAGATTCAATATCATGGATAAGCTGACTTACATAACGACACTTAATAACGCTACGCGATTACTGGAACTGCAATACTCGGACGTGCTGCTGTATACTACTGCGGCCGGCAAGACCTACGCGAGGGATGGGAAGACGGGCAGCTCCTCCGTTATGAAAATCCCGGCCAAATCCATGCTTCTGGGTACCGATATGGACGATATGATTTATACTGCGCGCGTAGACGGCGACGGTCTTATAGATACCGTATTCAACGCAGATCTGACGTCCTTGAAAAAAGGCAAACTGGAGGAGACCAGTCTCAGCGGGCGGTATAAACCCGAAGACGTATATGTCGCGTGGAACGGTGAGATATATACTATGCGGCCGGCGCCGGGATCCGGATCCGGGTTTGAGGTGCGCGGAGTAAAGAACGGAATATGTTTTAAGGCCGCATCAAGGCCTGTGTCCGTCGGCGAGCGGTTCTATGTGATCAGGGAAGGCAAAAATGTCAGAATCATTGTCTTTCCTCTAAAGCCCTGATTCCGCTGCAGCAGGTGATTCGCATCGTTCTATCTATTCTTGCGGCACAAAAGCTAATGTGTTAAAATAAGTTGTAATTATACTAAGGTTTAATCTTACTGATGAACACTTGGGTGAAGGGGGATTCCAATGCCGGGAGTAAAGCGTTTTGGAACTTCGATGTTTGGGTTTAACAGGAGCGACGTCAATAATTATATTGAAAAGATGCTCCGTGAATTTGACGATAAGCTTAAAGAAAAAGACGATGAGATCCTTGAATTGAAGAATCAATGCAGGGAGAGCCGTCAACGCTATGAGGAGATTGCGGCAAGGTCTGACAAGATTAATGAAGACAGGGCCAAAGTGGCCGAAATACTCCTGCGCGCCCAGGAAAAAGCCGAAATGATGCTGGACGAAGCGCGTTCACAGGTTAGTGACGAAAAGATCGAACTTGAAAAGGCAATTGAGCTGGAAAAAGAAAAACTGGTTGATATAAAACAAGAAATAAAAAGATTAAAGCAAGAAGTGGCCAATACCCTTAAAAAATATGAATCCCAACTTGAGAGTTATATAAGTTCGGATGTAGAAGAGGAAACGGCTTGAGAGAGTTCAGGGCTGATATGACCGACCTGTCAAAGATGATTTTGCCGAATATTGACGAAGTCCCGCCTTCAGGTATCAGAAAATACTTTGATATGATGAATGAGATGAAGGATGCAATATCCCTTGGCATCGGCGAACCTGATTTTGTTACGCCTTCGATTATCAGGAAAGCCGGGATACGGTCACTTGAGGAAGGTCATACGCATTATTCCTCCAATTCAGGTTTTATTGAATTAAGAGAAGAAATTTCAAGGTATTATAAAAGAAAATACGGGCTTGAATACGATCCTTCTACCGAGATACTTGTCACCGTAGGAGGAAGCGAGGCCATAGATGTCACATTGCGCACCCTGGTAGGGCCCGGCGATGAGGTCATCGTGCCCGAACCATGCTTTGTCGCCTATAAAGGTTGCGCGCGTTTCTGCGGCGGGACTCCCGTTATCGTGGAGCTTACTGATAAGGATCAGTTCAGGCTTACCCCGGAATTGCTGGAGCCGGCTATCACTGATCGTACTAAAGTTGTGATCGTTCCTTTTCCCAATAATCCCACCGGCGCCATAATGGAGAGCGACGATCTTGAAAAGATAGTCGACGTGCTTGCCGATAAGGACATTGTGGTGATATCCGACGAAGTATATTCAGAATTGACATATAAAGGGCATCACGTGTCTATTGCGTCATTTCCGGGTATGAAGCAAAAGACCGTCGTTGTGAACGGTTTTTCGAAGGCGTTCGCGATGACGGGTTGGAGGCTCGGGTATGCCTGCGGTCCGCAGGTATTGATTGACGCAATGAAGAAGATACACCAATATGCATTGATGTGCTCGCCGACAACGGCCCAGCATGCCGCGACAGAAGCGCTCCGCAGCGGCGACCGCGATGTGGCCGACATGGTGGCCGAATACGATGCAAGACGACGTTTCATAGTACAGGGGTTCAGAGATATCGGCTTCAGTTGTTTCGAACCGCTTGGGGCTTTCTATGTGTTCCCCTGCATCAAGTCGACAGGCATGAGTTCTGAGGAATTTTGTGACAGGCTTCTGTCAGAGGAAAGGGTCCTTGTCGTTCCGGGCAATTCTTTCGGACAATGCGGCGAAGGCTTCATAAGGGCTACTTATGCCAATTCAATGCAAAATATCAGAGAAGCCGTTTCGAGGATAGGCCGTTTTACCGCCAGGCATGGATAAGCATTCTCGCCGCGCACGTATGGCAGGAGCAAAATATATAGTCGCAACATCTGACAATCCTGTCCAGATCGCTGTAAGAAACATGATAAATCCTTCCGGATACATTTTCGTCGGCAACTGCGCAGACCCTTCGACGATGCTGAGGCTTATAAGGACGCTCCATCCGGACTTCGCCGTTGTTGATACCTCAATACCCCCAGTCGAATTGACGGATGTCCTGCGAACCATCGACGGTGAAACGCTGTGCGCATGTATAATACTTGATAATCAGAGGAGCGGCGTGTACTCCGATCTTGCTGCCGCCTCCCGGATC
>CAZCKQ010000250.1:0-2610 GCA_964499315.1 uncultured Eubacteriales bacterium
AGGATTTCATAAGCAAAGTCAAAAAGGCCACGCAGATAAAAGGCATGAAATTTTTTCACATATTGGCGCCTTGTCCGTCAGGGTGGCTGAGCAAACCTGAGCATACGATAAAGATCTCCAGAATAGCGGTTAAAACAAATATCTTTCCGCTCTATGAAATCGAGAACGGCGAGAAATACATCATAAATGTGAAACCTAAACAAAAGACCCCGGTTGAGGAATATCTCAAACTTCAGGGAAGATTCAACTATATGGACAACGATGCCATCTCGCGAATTCAATCGCAAGTCGACAAAAACTGGAACTTCCTTTTAGATAAAGAGTCACATAGCCAATGAAAGCCGCGTATTATCTATTTATAGGCAAATCGTTATCCCAATATCCTGCGCGTATCGTATTTCCGTTGGAGTCATACAATACTCCATACCCATCCTTTAAACCATTTTCCCAATAACCTTCATATGTTTCGCCACTTGCCCAGATATATATTCCAAATCCTGTTCTTTGACCGTTCTTCCAACTGCCGATATAAATGTCGCCATTATTCCATGTGAATATTCCAATACCGTTCTCTACGCCATTAAGCAGCTCTCCTTCATATTTTCCGTTATTATAGAGCAGCATGTGTTCTTTTTCATAGACCTGCCTGATTGTCAGGTTCATTGTTTGCGGCACGGCCGAAAGATCATTTATCGGTATGGCAAAGTTTAAATTTTGTCCTTCCTCAATTCCTGCATAAGTGATGCCTATTACTTCGCCAAACATATTAAATAAAGCTCCGCCGCTGCTGCCGTGAGAAATAGGAGCTGTTATCTGTATGTCGGAACTTGTTACTGTTCTGTAGATGTTAGGTTTTATACTGCTGATTATTCCTGTTGAAACAGTGTTTTGAAGCCCCAGGGGGCTGCCTATTACAACAATTTCTTCTCCCAATTGTATTTTGCTTGAATCGCCTAATTTAACCGATGGCAGATTGTTTATGTTATTGATCTTTAATACTGCGATATCCCTTTGCGTATCATATCCCAAAACACTATCAACAGCAAATACCCGGTTGTCGCTTGTTATTACCTCTACGGAATTTGCGTAATCGATAACATGATAATTCGTGACAACCTTACCGTCTGCTGAAATGATGAATCCGCTGCCTGACCCGAGTGGTTTATGGTTAATATCATATGTCTTAATCATGACAACCGCAACATTCTGAGCCGCAATTTCCGTAACCGTCAGTTTATCTTGTGATGGGGCGGAAGCGCTTGTTACAATTGCCATTCCGTCTGACCAGTTAATAGTCAATCCGGCCGCACTGAGCATGCTCCGCAGCGGCGCGTATGTATACCCCTTATAATTCAATATCGGCAAGTCGGGATCACTGTACATCTTACCTTTTATCATCACGCTATAATTTGCCTTGCGCAGGATATAATCCTGCACCGCGGCGCTTATCGGAATCGCCGTGAACAGGATGCACCCAAGCAGAAAGCCAAGAATAAACTTTTTCATAATACACCGTCCTTCAGAATTACAGTATAACCGCTTGTATATTTTGTCAATATAATTATCGATAAAAAATACCAAAGCCTAAAGGCTCTGGTATTTGTGGCAGGGGAGACAGGACTCGAACCTGCAGCCGACGGTTTTGGAGACCGCTACTCTACCAATTGCGCTACTCCCCTAAGTCAGCATTTTAATGCAAGTTTAGTATACAATAGCGCAATCTTATGTGTCAACACAATGAAGATTGCCTGAAATTGACAATTATCGCTGTTTGCATCATAATGGTTAAAGAAGAAACGGAGGCGGGATTATGGCAAATAATGAAAAGAAGCTTGGGTTCATCGGCGTCGGCAATATGGGTGGCGCTCTTATCAAAGGTGTTGTAAAATCCGGTTTCGGGCCTTCATCGATATATATCGCGGATATAGCCGATGATAAGGTGTCGGCGCTGGCATGCGAGACGGGAGTCAATACCGTGAAGACTTCCGGTGAATTGGTTTCACACTGCGATATCATTGTGCTTGCAGTTAAACCGAATATAATGAGGGGCTTGCTTGATGAGATCAAGACTTACGATACGGCGCAGAAGCTTTTTATCACAGTAGCAGCTGCACTGCCGATTAAATTTTATAAGGACTTACTAGGCAAACAGGCGCGCATCATCAGGGCGATGCCCAATATGCCGGCATTAATAGGCGAAGGTATAACCATGTTGTCGTTTGATGATAATGAAATTACAGCGCAGGAGCGCGATTTTGCCGTACGATTGTTCAGGAGCGTAGGAATGGTGGAGTTTATAGACGAGAAGTTCATGAATAAAGTTATTTCGTTGACTTCAAGCAGTCCCGCATATGTGTTCATGCTTATTGAGGCGTTGTCGGACGGCGCGGTGCATTCCGGGCTTCCTAAAAAGATGTCTGCCAGGCTTGCCGCCCAGGCAGTCCTGGGAGCAGCGAAGATGGCACTGGAAACAGGAATTTCTCCGGGCGAGCTCAAGGATCAGGTGTGCTCTCCGGGAGGGACAACCATAGAAGCTGTGATTGCGCTTGAAAGGAATAAATATAAATTCGCAATAATCGACGCCATGAATGAATGTACAAAAAAAGCCGA
>CAZCKQ010000251.1:0-2603 GCA_964499315.1 uncultured Eubacteriales bacterium
TGGAAAAAGAGTAATTGTATTCAAAAAAAATTAATGTAAAAGAAGGGTTCGGGTCCGAAGATACAGTTGACAAAGGGATAATCATGGATCAAAGCATTATATCCGGTAAGGAACTGATTCTTGACGGATTCAATACGATAGAGTTCACGGTCAGCAAAGGCCGGGAGCTGGTTAAAATACCTGACCAAAGGATGCGGGAAGCCCGTATGGCGGAGATCGAACTGAAAGAAAAAAACCTTGAAGTGGTAATTATTGAAGAGTATAATGACTCGGTTCCAAAAGACCTTGTAATACGCACAGATCCTGCTCCGGATGAAGAAGTGGAGCCGGGATCCACAATTACGGTATTCAAGAGCCTCGGACTGGAAGTAAAACAGGTCGCCGTACCGGATCTGAAAGGCAAGACACTTAAACAGGCCCAGACTATCCTGCTCAAGGCCAAGCTGACAATGGGAAAAATATATCCTTCGGATACATCCAGTGAGATAGCGACTATCAAAAGTCAGAGCCCGCTGCCAAATACGATGGCCGATGAGAATTCGCCGGTGGACATGTATCTTGAGGATTACGGCGTTGGAGGCAAGCTTGTTGACCAGATAATACAGTTAAAGGATAAGAGCAAGTTCGGCGAAAAGATCAAGATATTCGTTGAGGCGATACCTTCAAATACCGGCAAGCCGGCAGTTGTGCTGGACAGACCGAGCGAGCCCAAATCGTCCTTCCCGTATACTTTTTGGGTGCCGGTGCCTGACGGTGGTTCCACTAAAGTGAGGATTTTTCTTGATAACAAGCTTTATCTGGAGTATTTTTTAGGAGGCTGATTTCCGGGGAGGTATCGTATTATTGCCTTCAGGGTTAATAGTAAAAGGAGTCAAGGGTCTTTACAGCGTTAAAGAGGGAAGTAAAATCCATATATGCACGGTCAGGGGCATATTCAGAAAAGAGGGTCTGACGCCCGTACCGGGAGATCTGGTCGAATTCAAGGTGGCAGACAGCCAAAAGTCGACCGGTTTGATCACAAGAATCGAACCACGCAAATCGATGCTCGTCAGACCAAATGTATCAAATTTCAATCAGGTCATTGCTGTATTTTCAGTAAAATCTCCTGATCCTGACTTGCTGCTTCTGGACAAGCTTATTGTTTCGGCCTTGGCTGGCGGTATCGATATCGTCGTTTGCATAAACAAGATAGACCTTGACCATACCGGCCTGTTTGAATCAATAGCCTCGGAATATGCCAAATGCGGTTTCAATGTAATATGTTCAAGTTCGAGGTCCGAATCAGGACTTGACAAGCTGAAGGACGCTCTGAAAGATAAGTTCAGCGTACTTGCAGGCCCGTCCGGTACAGGCAAATCGACGATCATCAATAATGTTACCGGAAGAACGGTAATGAAAACCGGTGATGTGAGTTACAAGACACAGACGGGGAGACATACCACCAAGCATGCCGAGGTGATGGAGCTGGATTTCGGCGGACTGATTGTAGATACGCCCGGTTTCAGCCTGCTGGATCTGGATTGTGTCAAATACAACGAACTGCAGTATTTTTATCCGGAATTCAGAGGTCTGTCGGACGGATGCAGGTTCAAGACCTGCCGGCACGTGGGAGAGCCGGGCTGCAAGGTGGCTGAAGCCGTTGGATGCGGAAGTATAAGCCGGGGAAGATATTCGAGGTATATTGAGATATTCAATGAATTAAAGTCAAAAAGAGAATTTTAGTTATAAAATAAGAAAGCGGGGACACAGAGCGATGATCAAGATTGCGCCATCGATACTCGCGGCGGATTTTTCAAGACTTGCGGATGAGATCGAAAGAATGGACAAGGCCGGAGCCGACCTGTTGCATATTGATGTCATGGACGGGCATTTCGTACCCAACCTTACGGTCGGGCCTCCTGTAGTCAGGTCGATCAGGTATGCGACAGGAATGATATTTGATGTACACCTCATGATCGAAAATGCGGAGAATTTCATCGATGCTTTTATTGATTCGGGCGCCGATATAATTACGGTGCATGTCGAGGCATGCCGGGATTTGCCAGATACGATCCGGATGATAAAGGCCAGGGGCAAAAGGGCATCGGTGGCTCTTAATCCCGCCACACCCAATTCGGCTGTGGAACCGTACCTGAAAGAATTGGACAAAGTGCTGCTTATGACTGTAAATCCGGGATTCGGGGGACAGGAATATATCGGTTCGATGACTGAGAAGATACGGGATATGAAAAAGATAATAAGTCTGAACGGGCTGAGAACCGACATTGAAGTAGACGGTGGTATCGGCCTGAATAATATATATGCTGTGACGGAAGCCGGCGCAAATATTATTGTAACTGGTACGACAGTGTTCAATGCCGCCAACGTCAGGCAGACCATAAATGAATTGAAGCGGTTGTCCTATTCGCCATATTGAGAGGGCTTGTTAATTTGAGAGGGTTTGTTAATTGAAGAAAGCGATCATAGTATGCGGTGGCAGGATCGAAGATCATTCCGGCTACCGCAGGTATTTTAATAGTGAAGGCGAAGGATGTCTGGTAATATGCGCAGATAGCGGAGCTGCCCACTTTAAGAAGTTTGGCGTCCTGCCGCATGTTCTCATA
>CAZCKQ010000252.1:0-2573 GCA_964499315.1 uncultured Eubacteriales bacterium
CCATTATCTGCACGATATCCTTCTTCGGCACATCCTTGAGGTTGTCTTTGGGTGTGGTCATGGTCCACGAGCCGTAAGGCGTGGCGGAACTCCTCTGTCTTCCTGTATTCATATATGCCTCGTTGTCATAACAGAAGAAAAATATGTCTTCATGCCTCTCGGCCGCCGCGCTGAGCGCCTGTATCCCTATATCGAACGTACCTCCGTCCCCCGCCCATGCCGCGACGTTAATATCACCTTTGCCCTGGACTTCCAGCCCGGCCTTGATCCCAGCCGCTGTGGCGGCTGCCGAAGCAAAGGCAGATGAAAGCATCGGGACTCGGAGGTTGGTATAAGGGAACGGACCCGTGATAACCACCTGGCAGCATGCCGGGACTGTCAATATCGTCCTGTTTCCCAGCGCCTTCAGCGCATAGCGCATCGCCAGCATGGCCCCGCATCCCTGACAGCCGGTATGTCCCGATGTAATTAATTCTTCCTGAGGAATCGAAAGCTTCATAGTCTGATGTCCCCCCACTGCAACCTTTCCGTATTTTCATTATTTTCATTCTCCGAGGTTTTGTTTCGTGTATTATAATAAATCTCCATTATCTTTTCAGGCCTTACGTCCCTGCCTCCAAGACCGAGTATATATCCTTGGATTGCCGGGATTCCGTCCCTACCATGGACTGCCGCCCTTACCTCCTGGCAGAAGATCCCCTGGGCGCCGAAAGAGATGTTCCTGTCCAGAACTATGACACGACGCTTCCCTCTGAGGATGCCGTATATATCATCATCCGGCAAAGGCCTCAGATATCTGATCCTCAACGAGCCTACGCGGCGCCCGCGTTCCTCGCGAATCCTGTCCACTGCTATTGCAACGGTCTCCGACATGGTTGCCGTGGATATTATCACGTCCTCGGCGTCATCAAGCATATATCCCTCGACCAATCCGTAGCTTCTGCCAAAAAGCGCTTCGAATTCCCTGCACGCATCCGGTATCACCCGCTTTGCTTGCTCCATGCCCTGTTGTATCTTATATTGGAGTTCGCCGTACACATCAGGCGCCGTCAGTGTGCCGAAAGTCCTCGGATCATCGATATCGAGCTTTATTTCAGGGGAATAGGCCGGCAGATAGCGCTTCACCTGCTCAATATCAGGAACATCCACAGGCTCTGACGTATGAGAAAGAAAAAACGCGTCCAGATTGATCATCGTCGGAAGCATAAGTTTCTCGCTTACTTTATAAGCTATCAATATGGAATCGAGGACTTCCTGATTGTCTTTGCAGTATATCTGCATCCATCCCGTATCACGCTGCGAAAGGCTGTCGTTCTGGTCGGCCCATACGTTCCAGCCCGGCGCCATGGCCCTGTTCACGTTGGCCATCACTATGGGCAATCTTGCGCGTGTCGCCCAATGGAGCAACTCATGCATATAAGCCAACCCCTGAGAGGATGTGGCGGTAAAAGCCCTCGCGCCCGCTGCGGACGCCCCGATGCACGCGGCCATCGCGGAATGTTCAGATTCGACGTTTATGTATTTTGCTTTCAATTCGCCTTTTGCGCACATATCAGAAAGCTTTTCAACGATCTGAGTCTGCGGCGTAATGGGATACGCCGAAATAACCTGCGCGCCTGCGCATTTGACGCCATAAGAAACAGCATAATTACCGGTCATAACCGTTTTCATTTATCTTCCACCGTCATTTCTATCGCTTTTTTAGGACATTCTTCGGAGCAAATACCGCAGCCCTTGCAATAATCAAGATTTATCACAGGTTTTTTACCGCTGATCTCGATGCATATGTCCGGACAGTACTTCCAACACAACATGCATCCCGAGCATAGTTCCGGATCAACGACCGGTCTGATGCTCCTCCAATCATGAGTCTTATTTATGGTCATATCCCCTATGGTAACTGCCAGCGGTGGAATATCCTTCACTTTTTTGAAATAGTTGCCTATGCCCATACTGTCACCCGATCGTTACCCGATCATTACCCTTTCATACGCTGTTATTGCCGATTTTATATTTTCTTCGATTTTGGCCGGTACAGACTCCTTGACCGACCTGATAACAATATCTATCGGAAGGCTGCCTATTACCCGGGCAAAGGCCCCTGCCACGGCTGCGTTGATTATAGGGGACGCCGCATTGCCGAGGCGGTTTTCAAGGGATATGGCGTCGGCGTCTATCGTAGCGACTCTGTATTCCCTCCCGATACTGAACTCATCGGGCCTCCTGCGGCTATTTATCAGCACCCAGCCTCCGGGTTTGAGACCTTCCAGAACATTCACGGTGTTCATGATGGAATTGTCGAACAAGATGACATGATCAGGTTGGTATATGTTATAATGGGCCTTTATCTTAGTATCGGATATCCTGAGGACCGCCTGGACCGGGGCGCCTCTCCGCTCACCCCCGAATTCCGGAAAGAATTGCACCTGATCCCCTCTGAAGAAGTACGCCATCCCAAGGATGCCTGATCCCACGACTATGCCCTGGCCGCCCCTCCCATGGAATCTTATCTCCAGCAAAACCATCCCTCCTTCAAGGAATTATGACTTGTTACTAATAGCAGGTAATAAATT
>CAZCKQ010000253.1:0-2568 GCA_964499315.1 uncultured Eubacteriales bacterium
GAAGCCAGGGCATGTCGCCGTCACCAAATCCGTGTGGGAGCAGGTCTCATCGCATTTCGAGGCTGAGCCGCTCGGCGAGATGGACGTCAAGGGCAAGGGGACCATCGCCGTCTTCGGCATTCGCCCAAGGATGGCATGAGACGGAATTTGGGCCGATTCCGCATTGCCGTCCTCGCCGCTGCTCTTGCGCTGAGCATCGCCGGCGCCTCACCTGCGGCCGAGCCCGAGCTCACCTATCCCGTCGGGATCAAGCAGGTCGAGTTCGCCGACGCTCATTACGGGCCGAGAACGCTCTCAATGGCGGTGTTCTATCCCGCCGCGGTCGATGAGGCTTCGGCGAAACTCTTCGTCATGCCGTTCTTCACATATCTGTTCCCCGACGTATCGCGCAATATGCTGGTCTATCGTTATAAGACGCTTGGGGGCGCACGTGAGAAGGCGGTCCGGATGGGTTACAAAGGAGCCTTTTACGCATGGGAGAGCCACAGGATCACAGGTGAGGAGCGCTGTCCGAGCTACGTATTCAAGGATCGTACGGGCAGACCCATCAGAAGCTATTTCTGGGATATGCAGATACACATGTCCGCGGATATATCGTATGCCATATGGCAATACTTCCAGGCCACCGGCGATATTGAGTTCATGAAGGATTACGGCGCCGAGATCGTATTTGAGATAGCGAGGTTCAACGACAGCAGGATTCATTACGATGTATTGGGCGACAAATATATCATAGTCGGCGTCATCGGGGCCGACGAGTACCGCGAGAATGTTGACAACAACGCATATACTAATTATATCGTACATGAGAGTTTTTCTATTGCATTCAAGACCTTGGATCTGCTCAAGCAGCGCTGCCCGGAGCGATACACCGAAATTGCTGCTAAAATCGGCCTGAAGGACGAAGAGATCGTATGGTGGAGACAGGTATATGATAAACTTTATCTCCCCAAACCCGATAAAGATACTCTTCTGATCGAAGAGCACGATAGGTTCTTCAGCCTTGCGGATTGTTCGCTTGATGAGCTTGAGGCGATGAAGGTAAGCAAGAGTGAGTACATCGGTGGTATCGGCAATATAATCGACAACTATAAGATAAGCAAGCAGGCCGATGTGGTGATGATGCTTTATCTGCTGCGTGAGCGGTTCACCAATGACGTGAAACGCAGAAACTGGGAATTTTACGAGGCCAAGACCGACCACGGCTCGAGCTTGAGCGCCATGGGCTATGCGCTGTGCGCCGCCGACGCCGGTATGATCGAAGAGTCTTTCCGGCTGTTCAGGCATACCTCGATGATGGATTTGGATCCTAGTTATTTCAGCGGACTGTTTTCGAACGGGATCCATCCGTGCGCCATAGCCGGAACATGGCTGACGCTTGTCCACGGCTATTCGGGTATCACACTGAAAGAGGATGGCATCCACTGGAGGACGCCGTACATGCCTCCTCAGTGGAAAAAGATAGAATTCACTTTGATATGGCACGGCACGCCCGTACGTTTCCTCTATGAGGACGGCAGATTTACCGCGCGCCTGACGCAAAAAGGCGGGGACATACCGTTCTATATCGGGCAGAAGAAAGAGGTGCTGTCATTTGGAGGCGAGGTGTCACCAAATGGATAGCGGCGGTGCCGGACTGGAGATAGACGGCAGATGGTTCAGGTATAATGGCGAATACCCATATCTGGTCGGCTACGATTATCAGGAGCTTTTCTGCAAAAAGACATACAGTTATGCCGATGTCGAAGCTAAACTCGACGCCTTTAGAAAATTCAGGATCAATAAGGTGCGGGTGTGGGCAAATTGCTGGTTCATGAAAAGAGACGCATACTATCCGTGGGCGGTAGACGAGAACGGGAAGAAGAATCTGGATATATGGGACGACACATACTGGACGCGCATGAAAGATTTCGTACAGATGTGCAAGGACAGGGATATAATTGTAGAATTCACTATATTCGCGCCTTATCCCAACAATTCTGATTTTCCATTCTGGACCTGCTGCGAATATGCCTTCAATAAAGAATTCAACGTAAATAATGTGTTTACCGCCAATGAATCAGGCCATTTTTATCCGCAATTCTTCGATCTTGATTTGAGCGAGACGTCTTCGAGCGGCAAAAGGCTTTTTGACTACCAAAAGGCGCTTTGCGACAAGAGTATTGACGAACTGAACGGTTACGGGAATGTCTATTTTGAAGTGTTCAACGAATTTCCGACTGTGGACGCATTGGGCGAAGCGGTCGAATGCAACTACAAGTGGCAGTTGCATTGGGCGGAGTATATGCATTCGAAGGGAGCCATTACGGGCGTGCACGCCAATGAGTTCCATTATATGAACAAATATGGAATAAGGCACTACCGGGATAAATCGTACATCGATGTGCTTACGTTTCATGTCTATGCACAGAATGAGGACAGCCCCGACGATATCTCTTCGTTTTTGCATGATTTACAGCCGTACGCCTCAGGGCACCGGAAGATACTGCGGAACAACGAATCTCACACGTACAATAACCCCACACTGACGGATATTTGCACGCGTGAGGCCTGTAGCTTCTTTTTCGC
>CAZCKQ010000254.1:0-2565 GCA_964499315.1 uncultured Eubacteriales bacterium
TGATGGCCACTTTCCGGTTCAGGCTTTTCTGGATCGCCTCGTAGACGACGCCCATCCCGCCCCGGCCGATCTCGCGGGTGATCTCGAATTCCCCGAGTGTCTTGCCGATCAGTCCGGTCACGACGAGCTCTTCGCCTTTCGAGACGATCGTCTTTCCTTCTTCTATAGGCGCGTCGTTATTGTTCTGGTTTTCCATGGAGAAAAGGTATCCTTCAACTGAGTTAGACCAATTCTACCATGAGTGAAGACAATCAACAAGACTACTGTGTTAGGAAAAATTTAAAAGTGCACTCCTTAAAGATTAAAAGTGCACTAGATTAATGTCCGTATTTTTGACCAAATGAGTACCGACCAGCTTGTCTTTGTACCATATTCTGACTTCAGTCAGGCCGGTTTTTTCATTAGGAACCAGCTTTAGTAAGACCTTTTCTCTTATCGGCACATCGTGGACGGCCAGTTCCAGATTGTTTATTGATATCCTGCGGTACGGATTGACGTATCGTTCAGCCCGTAAGCAAAAAATATCCCGGTGAGACTGGTAAGGCGGCTTAACGGCAAATTGCCGGAAGAGGGATTTGTTCTCGTTCGCGGCGTTCTCAAAGCGGATGAACGGGACCTCTCGCGTGGTGCTGTGCACCTGATGATTGTTGTATCGATCGACTTCATCGCGTAGAACCTCGCGCGCGCCTTCGACTTTTTCGACATGTTCCCGGGCGCATGTCCTGATCAATCTATCCTGCAGCCAGCGGTATGGCCGTTCGACCTTTCCTTTTGCTTGCGGCGATAGCGCGTGGATAACGTTCACATTAGAGTCTAAAAGGACCTGTTTCCATTGAGGTGTTGCATCATCGGTGAGCAGCCGGTGTTCCCGCCAGATGCTGTCCCTACTTTGTACGAACCGGAATATAGAATGTGAATCAACGTAGTAAGTCACCGGCACCCCAAAACTAAGCATAACGCTCTGTAATGCAACGATATGAGCCCAAGATGACTCAACCTCTATCAGTTCCGCATACAACAATAGACGGCTGTAATCATCAATACTGGTAATGAGATACCATTTCCGGTCCGCATACGGCGACCACTTGTGCAAAGAAGTGTCATGCTGGACCAGTTCGCCGATATAATTTGTTAAGACCTGCCGGTCATGAAGTTTCCTGCTCTCCGCCTTTGGAATGTAATAATTATGTTTCTTGGCGCGATCGATGATCGTCGGTACTGAGACGGTAAAACCATATTTCTTAAACAGCCGGTCTTTTATGTAGCTGTAGTTATACGTCCTGACCGGTATGTCTTTGTTCGCGATCAGCTCCTTCTCGACGCGCAGCTCGCTAATGATCTTGTCCTCGATCTTCTTATCTATCCCTCTGGTCTTCTTCTGCCTCACGTATGAAACAGAGAAGCCGGAAGGATCTTGTTTATACTCATGCAGCAGATTAAAAAACCGCCTTCTTTTGATCCCGAGAATTGCTAATGCATGGCTAATTTTGATCTCTCCGGTGGTATATTTAGTCAGGACTTCCTTGACGGCTTCGTCCGTAAACCTTTTGTGTATCTGTTCCATAATGTAGACCTCCTTTTAAGGCCTACATTACCCGATTACCCTCCCTCCGGGAGTGCACTTTTAATCTTTAAATCCCTCAAAAACAGTGCACTTTTAATTTTTAAATGACATTGCCGGAAAAAACTCTTGACAAAAAAGCATATTTGATAGTAGAATGAAACTGTGAAGAAGTTAAGGGGCAGTATGCCTTATCCAATAGAAAAGAGGGGGCGTTAGTAAAATCGAGTTAAGGGCAAACCATCTGAAAGGATGGGACGTACCCATACCCCCATGCGGGGGCTGGTCCGTGAATCTTACGATTCACCGGCTTGCGGGTACAGGTCCGCGAATCGGTTTACCGATTCGCCGGCTTGCAAAGCTACAGGGCCTTCGGCCGCAAGGCAAAGGCAGCCAGTTGCCGTGGATGAAACCACGTTAATAAACGGAGGAGCCTTCCTCCCCCTTGAAGGGGGAGGTGAAGGTGGGGGTGAGAGGTGAGTTATATTCCCCCTCTCCTCAATCCTCTCCCGCCAGGGGAGAGGAGGCAGCTTTTTGCTTTGCGATCCCGATCGTCCTTTCGGATGATTGGGATTTTTTATTTCCGGTAAAAACAGGACAAACGCATATGAAACGAAATACACAATTAACACAAAAGAGGTGCAGCATGAGGGCAAAATTATTTCTCGGTGTCATCGTTTGGATCGTATCCGCCGCGTTGTCCGCCAGCGTATTCGCCGACACGCACACGTGGGACGGCGGCGGCGGGGACGATTATTGGCAGACAGCGGCAAACTGGCAGGGCGACAGCGCTCCCGTTTCCTTCGACGGTCTGACATTTGCCGGGACAGCGCGGCTGACTCCCAACAATAATTTTGTAGGCAATACGTCTTTTGGTCTCGTGACGTTTAATGCGGGCGGTTTTACCGTCTCCGGCAATTCGATAACACTCACCGGCGGGATGACGAACGCGGTTGGAAACAATACGTTTAACCCGGCGCTTGTCATGAATTCCACACAGACCT
>CAZCKQ010000255.1:0-2560 GCA_964499315.1 uncultured Eubacteriales bacterium
CCTTCTTGAATTCGATGGCCGCTCTGACTGAAGAATTGATGAATGCGGGACTTGTGGCAAAAATGATATCATTCCCGTCCTTTGCGAGTTTTGCCAGGTGTTCATATGCAGCTGCGTCTTCGGGGACGTTATCGATATAAGATGTTTCGATAAAGTCCTTCAAGTTGGCCGCCACCTCCTGCCTTCCCATTTCGTGCGCGTATGTCCAACTTGACCGTTGCGCGTCGTCTGCATATGCGAATGCCACTTTTATGCGTCTGCGCGGTTTTATTATGCCGCCGAACGGGCTGATCTTTTCTGCATCATGCTGGCCGGCGGGTTCTATGGATGTCTCCGTCGGCTGCTTTCCGGCTAACTGCTCTATTTCGCTGAAGAAACCCGTCATATTTGCCCTGATCTCATCCTCAGCATCGGGGCCGGGCAGCCCGAAAACCTTGAGGTATGCAAGGAACGCGTCGCCTGTCGCGATGGAATCGAGTCTTGCGCCGCCCATGCCGAGAAAAATCCTTCTGAACGGTATGTATGCGCGGTTTATGGCCGCCTTATAGTTGTCCGGCTTAGCAGCGCCGCTAATTTGTGGCTTGATATATCTCAGAAGCTCGGTGAACCCCTTTTCTTTCGTCAGCCATATCGTGTTGATACCGGTTTTCTTGTGAAATTTCAAGTAATCGTAGTAAATACGGATATTGCGGTCGCTGCTGTCATATTTCGGCACCAGTCTTGTCACGCGGCCAGTGAACGAATACGCGCCGAAATATTTCAAAACGCTGACCCGTTTGTTGCCTTCCACTGCATAAAACCAGTTCAGATACTCATAGGCCTTTATCGGATCCCTTAAACCTTCTGTCAGGTGTGCCTCACATACAGACATCCATTTTGACGCGAATTCGGAACCGGCCGGCATCACCGGCATGAAATTGGCGGCGAATGAGGTGCTTCTGGCCTGCGAATATGTGCCTTTTATCTTTTTTAAGGGGATTTCGACAGTTCCCAGATCTATTTCAGATATTATTTCGGTGTTTTTTATAATGCCTTCAAGGAAAGACAGATTACCGTTCAACCCCTGGCCTGACACCCTGGAATATTCCTTTAGCCCCTTTCTGCGCGCATCGAGGTAATAGTTGTGCAGCCGCTTCTGGAGTTCCCCATCATAATCTGCCATATAGCACTCCTCGGAATTGTGATGTTTAATTGTGATGCTCAATTGTGATGTTATTATACCATTGCCGCTAAGTCCGGTAAATATTGCCGCCGGTGCAGCGGGAACATACAAGTTTGCGCATACCAGTTTACACCAATCAAATATGCATAAATCAACTCACTTGGAATTTTACACATAGTAATTTTTAGTTTATAATTTTAATATACTTATTTGTATCTTGGTTGCGGGAGATTTTGCAATGAATGAAATGAAAAAGAAGAAGGTAGCCGTCATATTCGGCGGGCAGTCTTCAGAGCATGAAGTTTCATGTGTCTCTGCGGAATCAATACTCACGAATATCGATACGGAAAAATACGATATATTGCCTATCGGGATTACAAAAGAGGGGAGATGGCTTAAATACGATGGTCCCGTCGGGTTGATCGCGAACGGAGGATGGAAGGAGATTGCCGAACGGCAGGCTATTGCCGAACGGCAGGCTATTGCGGCGGCAACAGGTCAAACCACCGGATGTTTGCAGGCTGCGCCGCATGGGAACACGGCTTTGGCAATATTGAGCAATCCGGGATCGGGGCGCGGCGATGGAGCGCCGGATATAGTATTCCCCGTCATGCATGGCACCAACGGCGAAGACGGTACGCTCCAGGGACTCCTCGAGCTTGCGGCCATTCCTTATGTAGGTTCGGGGGTGCTTGGTTCGGCTCTGGGTATGGATAAGGCATATGCAAAGATGTTGTTTGAAAGGGCCGGCCTTCCTCAGGGCAAATATATCGTCATTGACCGGAAGCAATTGCTGAAGGTTAAGGATGATAAGGACATGGAGCAAGTACTGGATAATATCGAGGACGAGTTGGGCTACCCCTGCTTTATTAAACCGTCCAACGCGGGTTCTTCGGTGGGAGTTTCAAAGGCGCACGGAAGGGCTGAACTGCGTTCGGCGCTATTGAACGCGGCTAAATATGACCGGAGGATCCTTGCGGAGGAATTCATCGATGGAAGGGAGATTGAATGCGCAGTATTGGGCAATGATGACCCCATAGCATCGACAGTCGGTGAAGTGGTACCGTGCAACGAGTTTTATGATTATGCGGCAAAATACGATTCAGGTTCATCTTCCAGGATAATAATACCTGCCGACCTGCCCCCCAATACTGTCTCCGTGATCAGGAGGACAGCGGTAAAGGCATTCAAGACGCCTGGTCGTTCGAGGATGTCGCGCGTCGCTGTTTTAGTACATAGGGTAACGGGAGAGGTATGTCTAAATGAAGTGAATCCTATTCCCTGCTTCACCACCATCAGCATGTACCCCAAGTTATGGGAAGCCTCGGGCATCCCGTATCAGGAGCTCAGAAGCAGGCGGCTCGAAAGAAGCTGCGAGAGCTGTACGTAAGCGGGATC
>CAZCKQ010000256.1:0-2542 GCA_964499315.1 uncultured Eubacteriales bacterium
GGGTACAGTTTAGTATTCTGTTGATATTTCATAAAATAGGAAGTTAAAATTAGATGTTATATTTATCAAATTATCAAAGCGATCTTGAGGCCGGCAGACATGTTCAATATAACGTAAGAATTAAAACAAATGCTCGACCAACCGGGCGTTTATATGATTAAGGATGACAAAGGCGTCATCCTGTATGTGGGAAAGGCAATAAACCTCAGGAGCAGGGTAAGGCAATACTTTCAGCCTTCATCTGCTCAGAATCCGAAAGTTAAAGCCCTCTCGGGCAAGATACGCGAATTCGAATACATCGTCACCGACAGCGAGATGGAGGCCCTCTTACTGGAATGCAACCTGATCAAGCAAAACAAGCCGAGATATAATATAAAGCTGGTTGACGACAAGAGCTATCCTTTTATAAAAATCACGATGAATGAGCGCTTTCCGAGGATATTGCTCACACGGAGGGTTGAGAAGGACGGGGCGAGGTATTTCGGCCCTTATTCCAGCGCCGGTTCGGTAAGGACGGCTATAGATCTCGTCAAGAGGCTTTTCCCAATAAAGACATGTAAAAAATCGCTCCCCGCCGATATCGGCAAGGAAAGGCCTTGTCTCAATTATCATATACTCCAGTGCCCGGGACCCTGTATGGGCGGGCTTGGAGAGTCCGAATACCGTTTGGTCATGGAAGATATATGCAGCTTTTTGGCGGGAAGACAGGAACAGGTCGTTGAACGCCTGAGAGAGAAGATGGAGCAGGCATCGGAAAAATGCGAATATGAGAAGGCCGCCGGCATAAGGAACAAGATAAACGCGCTTGAGATGATACGCGAAAGGCAGAAGGTGGCCGGCGTCGGTACGGGCGATGCGGACGTAATCGGATTTGCGCGAAACGAATACGACACTGCGGTGCAGGTATTCCTCGTAAGGGGTGGAAAACTGACCGAGAGACGCCATTTCATCTTCGAGGGGACTGTCGGCGACAGCGACGGCGAACTGCTCGGTTCCTTCATCGGTCAATATTATAATGCCTCCGATTTCATACCTGCCAGACTGCTGCTGCAGACATCCGCTGATGATATGGACATGCTGTCGGAGTGGCTTTCGGGCAAAAAAGGGTCCAAGGTGAGTATCACTGTCCCCAAAAGGGGAATGAAGCTTGAATTGGTGCGGATGGCGGCCAAAAACGCGGGAATTGAGCTGGAACAGCACAAGCTGAGGGCCGGTAGGGGCATGTATTTGGCCAAAAGCCTTGCGTATCTGGCGCGCGTCACCGGTCTGAAAAATGCGCCGGCGCGTATCGAGGCCTTTGATGTCTCAAATATCGGTTCGGTTGATAAGGCAGCGTCCATGATAGTATTCAAAAACGGCATTCCCAAAAAGGACGATTACAGGATGTTCAGGATAAAGACGGTGGCGATGCAGGACGATTATGCCGCAATGCAGGAGGCTGTTCACAGACGGTTCAGCCGCAGCGGCAAGTCCGCCGACTGCAGTTTCGGAGAGACGCCCGACCTGATATTGGTCGACGGCGGCGCCGGGCATGTCGGTGCGGTCACGGAGGTATTGGACAATCTCGGGATATGCATACCTGTTTATGGCCTGGTGAAGGACGACAGGCACAGGACGCGCGGCATCGTAAGTGTTACGGGGGATGAGGCCAATCCGTCCGTCGATGTCATGAGGCTTTTATCGCATATCCAGGATGAAGCCCATCGTTTCGCGGTCAATTACAGCAGGAAGCTCCATAGCCGGAGTTACAAGGTTTCGGAACTTGACGGCATCAAAGGTGTGGGCGATGCGCGAAAAAAGGCCTTGCTTAAACATTTCAAATCAATCAGGGCAATACGCGAGGCCAGCGTCGACGAGCTTGCCGCTTCGGGGCGGGAGATGAACAGCGCCGCAGCCCAAAAGGTTTATGACCACTTCCACCCCCGGTGGAGAAAAACAAAGGATCAAGGAAAGGATTAAGTAAGGAAAGGATGGAAAAGTAAGGATCGGATATGGCAGTATATGCTATTGCGGACCTGCACCTCTCGCTGGCAGCTGAAAAGCCGATGGACGTATTCGGCGACAGGTGGGAAGGTTATGTCGAAAAAATCAAATCAGCCTGGGAAGATACAGTCAGGAACGAAGACGACAGCATCATAATCCCGGGGGACTTTTCGTGGGCCACGTACATCGAGAAAGCGGCAGCCGATTTCAGTTTCCTCGAATCGCTCCCCGGCAAGAAATATATATTCAAGGGTAACCACGACTACTGGTGGACGACTGCCGGTAAAATGAAAAAATTCTTCGCCGCAAACGGTTATAAGACCATCACTGCGCTCAACAATGACTTCGTAGAAGTCGGGGACTTGGCGGTATGCGGCACAAGAGGATGGAAGTCGCCGGGTGACGAAGGATTCGGGGAAGAGGACCGGAAGTTGTACGAAAGAGAACTGATCAGGCTGGAATTATCGCTGAAGAAGGCCGCGTAGTCGCTTTAGCTTTCACGAAAACAAATAGTCGTCGTGCGGCATTATCCTCCATTCAACAAGAAAGGCTATATGTA
>CAZCKQ010000257.1:0-2539 GCA_964499315.1 uncultured Eubacteriales bacterium
CAGCCTGTCCTTCAAAGCGTCTATCGCCATGGGAAGGCCGTCCAGCGCGTCCCTGATCTCTCCGGCTACCTGCCCGAACCTGCCGACGATCTCTGACATGCCTTTGTCAAAATCCTCGAAAGTGGCGACAATACCGCTATGCATCTTTTCATTGAAGACTGAGACAGCAGACCTGAAATTGGTATTAAGCATATCCATACCGCTGTGCATCTCGCCGGCGTACAGGCTAATATTCCTTATTTGCTCGTCGATGCTCGCCAACAGGTTGTTGACAATATCTTCAAGTTTAGTAACTACCTCGCCGATTCGGCCCTCCATCTTGTCGAAGGCGCCTCCGGCGACGTCTGAGAACCTGTCCAGGATGCCTTCCGTATTGAATCTGAGGTCGTCACCCACACGTGACACCTGTTCGTCCATCATGCGGAAATAATTGTCGTAATCCTTGATCATAGCCTCGCGCTGTTGCTCCAGCCTTTCGAGAGCATCTTTGGAAGAATTGACGAATTCGTTCATGCTGACCGCCATGTTCTTCGGGTTCTCAAGCGTCTCGACGATGTCCCTGTCTATCTGCAGCGTATCCTTATTGTACTGTGCCACTACTTTAATAAAGGATTCGCATGATGAATTGGCTTCGTTCTGCAACGCGATTGTCTTGTTGAGCGCGGTCAGCAGCATATGCATGTCTTTGCCGGCGACCTCGAGCCTATCCGACATATTCGCGAGATTTTGTGCGAAACGGCCGGTATATTCCGAAACAGAGGCATTCAGCCTGTCCAGGAAGCTATCCGCCATGATCTTCATATTTTCCGACTGGACAGTGGTTGCGGCGGCCGATATCCGCTCGATGGTTTGGTTCATTTGATCTATCGAGGGCGATACGTAATTCTTCAGAGCCTCCTCATAGGTCTTGGTCGTGACCGGCAGGAGGTCATTCACTATATACTCGTGCAATTTGCCCGTCATTTCTTTGGCGATATTCTTCAGGTCCTTACCTATCTGCTTCTGCTCATTAAGCATCAATTCCATATACTGCGTGTTCTTTGGCGTGGGGATACGCATCTCCAGTTTGTCCCGGAATATGTACAGCTGCTGGACGGCCATGCTGTAAATTCGCCTGTCCATAAGCCTGAAAACCACCGACGTTGCTATGCCTGCCGCTGACGAGAGCAATGAAGCCGCCAATCGGTTCATCAGGACATCTGCGTCTGCGCGTACAAGATTGCTTCCCGGGAAACCGATGCCCTCCGGTCCGAGGATTATGCCGGCAAACGTCCCAAGCACTCCGATAGCGATCAGAAGGCCGGGTATCATCTCCACCTTTTTTCTGTGGGCGGGAATCGTTATGATGCCGGTCACGTTGAAGTAATCCTCTATTTCAGGACATCTGCCGCCACCCATTACGCTTTTGAATATATAATAGAATTCATCCCACTTGTTTACAATGCCGGAATGAAGCTTTTCCTCCACGAAAATGCTGTTAACTTTTTTAAGGTTGGCGGTGGAATACCCGCTGATGAAATATAGACCGTAATTTATCCGCCTCAACGATTTCATGATCCTGGCGAGTTTCCGGCTATCATACCTGATATACCAATATATCATAAGGAATACGATAAATCCGGGGACGACGAGATTGAGGTTGGAACCGAGAAAAGAAACAGCAGTATCCAAGTATTGCCTGAACAATGGCATCCCTCCTACCAAGTTACTAATTAATAAGGTGGCGCGAAAGGAGAGCCCACATTTAATATATCATAATGCGATTTCCATGTAAATTTGAAAACAAAATATTCTCGAAAAAAGTAGAATAATATCGTATAATGAGAAAGATATGGGACGCGCATGGTTATCGGACGAGAGTATAGCCGGTTTGTTAAAAAAAATACCGCTGATATCGGGCATGATCGATGAAAAGACTTTCGGTCAGTTCAAACGCTATGTGATTACCGGTCTTGTATCATTCAGCATCGAATATCTTCTGTTTACTTTGTTGTATAAGGTAATAGGGCTCTGGTATATACTCTCCAACACGATCGTGTATATCGTCATCTTCTTCTTTAATTTCACGCTCAACCGTAAATGGGCGTTCAAGTCCAAAGCCAGACTGGGCAAACAGATCCTCCAGTACGGCTTGTTGTTCGTTTTCAACCTCCTGGCCATAAACGGCCTTCTGTACCTGCTTTCAGACATGGCGGGGCTGGACCCGATGATATCAAAAATCCTTGTGATGGGCGCGGTAGTGTGCTGGAATTTCGTCATTTATAAAAAGGTCATCTATAAGAACTGAACCAATTCTTATAGTCTAGAACTTCATCATCGATACCCGCTGTACGCCGTTGGCTTCTTTAAGTTTGGCGAGCACATCGTTGCCTACTTCCTGATCGACGCTGACAAACGAGACGGCCTTCTCTCCCCGTTTGTTGCGGCTCCACTGCATGGCCGCGATATTGATGTCGTTCGCGCCGAGTATAGTGCCTACCTGGCCGATGATGCCGTGTCTGTCGATATTTTGGATCGCGATGACGTATGGCGTATTCTC
>CAZCKQ010000258.1:0-2538 GCA_964499315.1 uncultured Eubacteriales bacterium
ACACGTCGCTTATAAACCCCAAAAGCACCAGGGACTCGCAGGGCGTGCAGGTGCTTAAAGAAAAGAAGGGGAGTGTCCTTATCGATTTGAAGCCTGTCGACACGTCAGGTATTAAAGAACCCGAATACTACCGGAGCAAAGGAATCCCTGCGATCGGCTGCTACCTGCGTCCCGAAGACAAGGTTGACCCTTATGTGCAGGCCAGCCTGGTATAATACCTGATATAAAACCTATTATAAAATATGAAATTGAAAACTAACCGGTATACTGGTAATATCTTTGTATGACTGCTCTAAAGAAACTTAAAAACATAATATTACGCAAGCAACGACTCGACAGCAAGCTCATAATTAATATCATCCTGATCGTAATTTTCCTTGCAGGTATCACTTATCTTTCAATAGCGTTCGGTCCCGGCCTGACCAAGCTCATGCGTGATCCGCAGCAACTGAGGGATACGCTAAAATCGTACGGATACGTCAGCGCGTTGATATTCATACTGCTTCAGTTCGTACAGGTTGTCATCGCAGCCATCCCCGGCGAGTTTGTCCAGATCGCCGGCGGTTATATATACGGCACGTTTCTCGGAACGCTGTATTCGATCATCGGAATTGTGGGCGGGACCGTCATAGTATTCTATCTTGCAAGACTGATCGGTTATCCGGTGGTTAAGGCCTTTGTATCCAAAGACAAGCTCGAGCGCTTCAATTTCCTTATTAACAGTCAGAAGTCAGAGATAGCGATGTTCATACTTTTCCTCATTCCAGGGCTGCCCAAGGATATCCTCACATATATCGCCGGACTGACGCCGGTCAGGCCAGGCAGGTTTTTTCTGATAATCCTTTTTGCAAGGTTTCCCGGAATCATCGGTTCTTCCATCATTGGGGAGAATTTACAGGAGAAGGATTATCTGCCGGTAATCATAATATCCGTCGTCGCGACGGTATTATTCGTTGCCGGCACGCTGCTGCGGAACCGTATTATCGACGCCGTGTGCAGATTGATGCATATGGATGATAAAGACGATAAGGACTGATAAGGGCTGACAAGGACTGATGTTCATGCCTGCTTGTATTTCCTCAATCTCAATGCCGACAGCAGCAGGAAAACAACGCCGGAAGCGGCAAGAACCGCGATCATCGCTCCGATTGTTATTTCGTCATTGTTCCAGAATAATCTTATCCCATTCATTTTTTCATATCTGGATACGACATGCTCCGGCGCGCCGCCAAAGACGGTTAGGAGCGGTTTTTCGCAGAATATCTGCCTCATTGCCGCCGCGCTGTGACTGAACGGCACCAAGACGAGGAATTTCTGTACTGCTTCCGGGAGTATCCCTATTGGGACATAAACGCCTGTTATGAAGCCTATCAGCGCGCCGAGCAATGCGCTCAAAGTCCCAAATGCTGCGGACGTTTTGATATATGTCACGACAAGGAACATTATGGATGATGATGACACGACAGCAAGCGCAAGCAAACCTATGGCCTTGAGCATGCTGGCCATCCCCAGCCATTCTCCGCCGAATGATACTATATAGATTTCAGTTACGAGGAATGCTATCAGATTAAGGATCATCCCTATTACCCATGAAGAGATAAGATAGCTCATGACAACGCTTGTCCGGCTTATCGGAGCCACTACGAAATCGGAGAACTGTTTTCCCTCGATGTCGCGCACCATGGTGCCGAGGACACCAAGGGACACAGTAACGGCGTTTACAGCCAGTAAGCCGGACATTATCCATGAATCGACAAGGAATCGGATACCGTTGATATCCCCGACGGATTGCTTTATACTATCTACTTGTATCTTACCTAAGAAAAGTATGTACAGACCGATGATCATCAGCACCGAAAGGAATGAGAAGAATACCGAAGATCGGTCACGCAGGAACACTCTCAGATTCCTGCCTGTCAGCTTAAATAATATGTCAATTTTATCTCTCTTCATCTTGCCTGCACCTCCGCGTATGTTTGCATATCTGCAACTGCTTGTACCGTCAGTCGTCTTCGCCCCGTATCCTGTGTCCTGTGATGTTCATGAACACATTGTCCATGTTGCCTTTTATCACTTCAAAACTAGAAATGTGCGGTTCTATATCCTTGAGCACCGATAAGGCGTACATGCTGTCACGCACGGTGATTTCGACGGTATCGGCCTTTTTTGAATACTTATAGCCTTTGGCGGCCAGTATGTCGTCTATGCCCCCGGTGTCTTTAGGCGTAATTATGAGCGAATCGTTGCTGTAATTTTCTTTAAGTTTGGCAGGCGTGCCTTGCACGGCTATACTGCCGTGGTCGATGATTGCGACATGGTCGGCGCTTGCCGCTTCTTCCATGTAATGCGTCGTCAGAAACACCGTTGTCTTTTCGTATTTGCGCAGGCTGTTGAGAGTATCCCAGACCTTGAGGCGTGTCTGTGGGTCGAGGCCTGTCGTGGGTTCGTCGAGAAATAATACTTTCGGGGTGTTTATCAGCGCGCGAGCAACATCGGCGCGCCTCCGCTACCATCCCGAATGCCTGCAGAAAGGCCGGT
>CAZCKQ010000259.1:0-2538 GCA_964499315.1 uncultured Eubacteriales bacterium
GATCCTACCGAGTTGACGATCAAATAATTGCTGTTGTCACAAAAGCCGGACTTATGCTGATACTCCTTGGTTTTGTATGCTGACGCGTATTTCATAATAGATTCTCCTTCTTGCTTTAAAGTGTCAATGCAGAGAATTTGTCCATGTGTACAAAACAATTATACGCTTAAATAATGTTTTTTGCCAGTATATAATATAAATGATGATGTTTATGCTATATTTATTTTTGGCTATTAATTCAGGGAGGTTTCAATATGTTATTGAAAGGTAAAATCGCGATTGTAACCGGAGCTGCCCAAGGAATCGGCAAAGCCATAGCCAGGATGTTTTCCGAGCATGGAGCTGTTGCAGTGCTGTATGACATTCAGAAGGAAAAGGTGGAGGAGACTGCAGTGGAGATAGCAAAGGCTACTGATGGCAAAACTATCGGTATTGCCGTAGATATTACAAAAAAAGCCGAGGTTGAGACCTCTGTCAAAAAAGTTATGGATATATTCGGCAGGATCGATATATTAGTTAATAATGCCGGCATTGTTATGCACAGTCCGATTCTTGACATGGATGAAAAGGACTGGGACAGGATTTTCGAAGTGAATGTCAAAGGGACGTTCCTGATGACGCAAGCCGTGGGGAAGATCATGGCATCGCAAAAGAAAGGCAAGATAATCAACATATCTTCCTGCTCAGGGAAAAAGCCGACATTGAAAGAGGGCGCGTATTGTTCCTCCAAATCGGCCGTGATTGGCCTGACAAGGGTTACCGCGCTGGAGCTGGGCATTTATGGGATCAACTGCAATGCGATATGTCCGGGAGCTACTGACAGCGTCATGCTTAGGAGTACCATAGTGACCAGTCCCGAAATCGAAAGGGAATGGATCGAGAAGACTGCGCTCAAGAAACTCGCGCAGCCCGAAGACCACGCGAAGGTGGCGGTATTCCTTGCCTCCGAAATGTCTGATCATATAACGGGCGAGGCATTGATTGTGTCTGCCGGCGAGATAATGGGGCAGTAATGAATACTTACGATTTTCTCATAGGTATTGACATAGGGACTACGAATATCAAATGTTTAGCTGTCAATCCGGACGGCCGGTGCGTGTTTTCCGCTAAAGCCCCGTCCGGATCCATATACAGGAAAATCAAAAGTACAGGCCGCGACGGCTGTATTGCCACAAGGGAGATCCTTGATGCTGAAAGGCTATGGAAGGCCGTTACAGGCGTCTGTCGTATCGTTGCCGGGAAAATAAAGGATGAGCATCCCGATGGAAGGATACTGGGGTTGGGTGTCGCATCCGTAGGTTGCAGAGGTTTGCTTTTTGATAAAAAGGGACATCAGATCATCGGCGGTACATATTATGAACGGTCTTCGCTATTTGAGAAAATCAGGCATGCCTACTCTGATGAGGAATATTTTGTAAAAACAGGATATCCCTTTGAATCCGGCAATCCGGCTTTTGAAATAGCTTGTATCCTTGAGTACGATCCCGGGATGGCGTCACGGATAAATGCGCTGATGTCGGTGTCCGATTACATCAATTACCGTTTGACCGGGGAGATTGTCCAAGAGTATAGTACCGCATGCTCATGGGGTATATGGGATATCGGGAGCGGGGCATGGCTGCAGGATATATCGGATTATTTCGACAGTGTGGGATTTGACAGAAGTATATTCGGACAGCCTGTACATGGCGGTACCATGGTCGGCTCGGTACATCGGCAGGCATCGGAGGCCACCGGGTTTCCCGAAGGCGTAAAGGTATTTGCAGCAGGCCATGACTACCTGTGTGCGGCATATGCTACCGGGTGCGTAAACGAAGGCAGGATATTGAATGTCCTCGGTACATATGAAATGGTCGCGTCTTTTCACGGGCATGCTTTGAACAATCCGGAATATTCCCGAAAAAGGACAATCATAGACCATCACGTTTATCCGGGGCGGTTCAGTTTTGCTGTGGAGAATTCATGCGCGTGCCAGACGGAGTGGCTTAAGAAGATCGTGAAATCAGACTGGGATAATACTTTCAAGAGCCTCGAGACCATTCCTCCGGCGTTCTCAAAAAGCGGCGGCAGAGAACTGTTCATACCGGGGATATTTACTCCTTCATTTCCGAATTGGATGCCCGGGGCCACCGGCGGCTATTTGGGGTTGACAGCCGGTACCGATACCGTTTCATTGCTCCGCGCCACAATAGAAGGGCTTTGCTTCTTTTCAAAAGGGATGTTTGAATATCAGCACGAATTGGCTGCAAACCGCAATTCGCAGATAATCGTGACCGGAGGGGGCAGCCGAAGCCGCTTTTGGCTGCAGGCGAAGGCGGATATTTTAGGGATGACATTGTCGGCGCCGCGCATACATGAGGCAACTGCGACGGGAGCAGCTCTTATTGCCGGAACGGGCGCTAAAGTGTACTCAGGCCATGATGAAGCTGTCAGGTTGACTAATTCATGGGATAAAGATATATTTGTACCGGATGATGAAAGAAAACAGTTTTATGAAGATATTTATGATAGTTAGTAGAAAATTTCATGCAAAAGTGG
>CAZCKQ010000260.1:0-2514 GCA_964499315.1 uncultured Eubacteriales bacterium
GATAGTTGGAAGAAAATAGAAGTATTCTCAAATGTTCAGGAAAAATAGATTGGAGGATCACTCCAAGGCAAAACTCGAGCTTCTGCGCGAGTATTTAAAGATATATGTAAGAATTATCTCAAGGGACAAATTGACAGATACGATCCATATTATCGACCTATTCTGTGGCGAAGGCCAATACGCCGACGATATGGGGAGCCCTCTCGTGTTTTATGAAACGATAAAGGAATTTTCCTATGCCACGAAAGGCAGTAAAAAAAAGCGAACAAATTTCCACTTGGTTTTCAATGATACGGATAAGGCAAAATTTCTTATGGTAAAAGATCTTCTGGAAAATCGGCCGCCACTTCCTGACTGTTATATAGATTATTTCAACGAGGAATTTCATTGCCTTCTTCCTCGAATTCTACGATTAATAACGATGGGAAAACGTGATAAGTATTTAATCTTCTTAGATCCATATGGTTACAAGGACATCTGCTCTGATGACATTCGTAAGCTTCTGGCCGGAAATAAATCTGAGATCATATGGTTTATTCCCATATCCTTTATGTATCGATTCGCAAAATACGCTCCGGATTCGGATGATCCTTCTTTTTATCCTTTACGGAATATTCTTTCTGACTTTTTCCCTAGCGGGCTTCCTCACTATAGGAATCAAATAGAATTTATCAATGAATTGCTAACTCGTTTCAGAGGGTCCTTTGCCGGATATTGGATTGATACGTTCACAATAGAGAGAGATTCGAATAGTTGGTTCTGCCTATTCTTTTTTACGAGTCACATTCGCGGTTTTGAAAAAATGCTAGAAGCCAAATGGGCTATTGATGAAAGGGAAGGGCGCGGATATCGGAGCGACCAAAAAGTAGGCGAATTATTTAGTCTTAACGAAACCTGGAAATTTCCGGAAATAATAACTCGTTTTTTAAAAGCGCCCGCCTGCCGGACGAATAAAGAGATATATGAATTCACATTACAAAACGGCTTTCTCCCAAAGCACGCAAACAGTGTATTGAAGGAGTTGGATCGGACGGGTAGACTGAGGATATCTTCCTTCCAGAAAATAAAAAAAGGCAGTTATTATTTAGGCTATGGCAGTCATTCCAAATATCCCGAGAAAGTACTACAATTTACTCTTAATAAGTAGATGCGGCATACCAAGATCGAATGGACCGAAAGAACCTGGAATCCTACGACGGGGTGTTCTAAAGTCTCGGCCGGTTGTATAAATTGCTATGCCTGCTCCCTGGCGAATCGATTGAAAGCGATGGGGGTCAAGAAATATCGGAATGGATTTAGCTTAACCACTCACCCGGGAGAGATTAAAAAGCCGTTCGATTGGAAATCGCCCTCGGTAATATTCGTAAACTCCATGAGTGATCTCTTTCACGAGGATATCCCCGATTCGTTTATATCGCGAGTATTCGAAACCATGAATGAATGCGATCAGCATATATTTCAGGTACTAACAAAGCGGACAGAACGAATGGCTGAATTCTGCCAAAAAACTAGGATTAACAATCATATCTGGATGGGAACAACCGTAGAAAGTTCGTGTTATCTGAACAGGATCGAGCTCCTTCGAAGAGTCCCCGCTAGGGTTAGGTTCCTTTCGATTGAGCCAATATTAAGCGATATCCCGAATATGGACCTTACTGAAATATCGTGGGTAATAGTCGGGGGGGAATCCGGTCAACAGGCGCGCCCATTGAAAAAAGAATGGATCGAAGATATTCAGCAACAATGCCGCGCTAGCAACGTTCACTTCTTTTTCAAACAATGGGGGGGCATGCGGAAAAAACAGAACGGAAATCTGTTGAATGGAAAACTTTATCAAGACTATCCCGACGAATATAAAGAATGGGAAAGAATGCTTAACGATCGGGAACTGTTCGCTTGACTCGCGACAATTCCTCCGTGCTATGATCCAATAATCATAAGCGTCTGCCTCCGCGGTCGCTATTACTGGTGCAAAAGAACGATCGCTGGCCGCGTATACTACCGCTCCCTCAAGATTTAAGAAAAGTTAGGAGTAACTCTTCTCCGACGCTGTCCGGATCCTGGATGAACAGATCGCGGCCGAACACAGCGTCACCCACATCGTTCAAACACGGTCACCCGGCTCTCGACCTGCCAGCAAACCATCTTTTCACTGCGTTAAAGGGAGCATATGAAAATCCGCCAGATCGCCGTCCGTCTGGATTGCAGTGAGGGCCACTTCCGCTCCGATCTTTTCCGGAGGACGGTCCAACGGCGGCGGACCGTCCAGGCGACGGCCTGAACGCGAAGACGAATAAGAATCGGAGTATTACCGGGGCGATCACATCAAAAGGGCGGGGATATCGAGCTGCTGGAGCTTGTCGAACATCTCCGCGGTCATGGCCTTCGCTTCCGCCGATCCGGAGCTGATCCACAGGTCGAGGCTCAACAGGGTAGCCCTTTCCGGGCGAAACCGCGCAAGACGGTGTTGATCCCCTTCGGATGCCGGGCGCAGTCCTCGATATATTCGATATA
>CAZCKQ010000261.1:0-2514 GCA_964499315.1 uncultured Eubacteriales bacterium
GGCGCTTTTCTTGTGGGCCTGGGTTTGTTTCGCCGATGTATGATAGCTTCTTTTAGTTTCAATCTTTCCGATACATATTCCTCATATTCCTGTGCCATTCGCTGAAGCTCCAATTCGCTCCGCTCTTTGTAAAAGGAGTAATTACCGCCGTAGATCTTCAATTTGCCGTCTTTGACCTCGATTATCTTATTGCAAAGGGAATCCAGCAAATACCTGTCATGGCTGATGAGCAGCAACGAGTCTGCCATTTGAAGCTTCTGCCTCAAAAGCCCGATGCCCTTATAATCCAGGTTGGCGGTCGGTTCATCGGCAAACACCAGCAGGTGTTCATTGCTGAATGCATTAGCTATCTTGATCCTCGTTATTTCTCCGCCGCTGAAAGCCTTCTGGTGAAATTGCTCCTTCTGATGTACCGATTGTGTAAGGTTGAACTCCTTATCGAATTGACGGATATATGCGATATCGCAATGCTGTTTAACAAAGCCTTCGTCGGGCTCGACATCCCCTGATAGGATATTCATCAAAGTGGTCTTGCCCGAACCGTTTTGCCCTACGATGCCGATTTTATCGCCTGAGTAAATCTTCAGACTATCAAATTCTATAATCAATCTGTCGCTATAGTATTTCTTTATATTCCCAGCTTCCAAAATTAGCATAATAAATCTCTCCCTCCACCCGAAAAGTGTACCGGAAGAATCTATTGAACGTTCGCCATGGATATATGCAAAAAATGATAATTTATACAGTGCAGATGTTGTCTTAATGGCTGCTACAGGCTTTTGCGGCCTGCCGACGGTTCAATAATAGGCCAATCCGGCACGATTTGGGGATAACGCATACAAAAGTGCGCTCATGAACGCGAAATGCCCTTATCATTTAACTTGCCGAATTAGCGTATTCCCATCAGCGGATACCTTGCCCTTTCAACTACAGGATAATTTTACCGGGTTCCGTCAGGTCTGTCAATAAACAGAGCGACAAATCGCAGACTGGATCACGGTCTACCTATCAAAGTTATTTTTCTAATTTTCTATGAAAATACCTGTTAAAAATGTTTACTGCTACGATGAACAAAATGAGAAAATGTTGATTCCAACGATGCACATATGTTTTAATTACTTTTTTTGCTTTAAAAAATTATAGACGGTCTCGTCGGTTTTAGCTGCCAACAGAATGTGATGCTTTGGCAATCAGCGCCGCTTCGTACGTATCAGCCTATATCGTGCGGTATTTCTTCAGCGCAAACACGTTCAATACTACGAACACCGTTGCGAATAATGTCAGAACGGCGATATCCCCGAATATCTCTCCTAAGCCCCACCCTTTGTACATCACGCCTTTCAGCGCATCCGCGCCATAGTAGATCGGCATGAACCTGCCCAGCGTCTGAAGCCAGTCCGCCATGCCTTCGAGCGGGAAGAGCCCGCAGAAAAAGGCCTGCGGTATTATCACAACTGGAATGAACTGCATCATCTGGAATTCCGAAGCCGCAAAAGTCGATAACAGTATACCCAGGGACAGTGCGGTAAAAGCCAGAAGCAGATTGACCATAAGGACGTTCCACAGTGAACCTGCAATGGTAATATCTAAAATGTTAATTGAGTAAACTACGACAATAATAGTCTGGACCACCGCGAATATCCCGTAGCCGGCCAGATAACCGGTTATCACCTCGCCCCTGCGGATGGGCGTGGACATGAGACGCTCCAGCGTACCGGTCGTCCGCTCCCTCAACAGGCCGATGCCGGCAATCAAAAACACAAAGAAGAATACGAAGAATCCCACCAGGACAGGGCTCAGCACATCGAAATAATTGGTTTCGGCAGTTCCATAGACATACTTTATCCCAATTTCCGGGATTTTAATATTTGGATTGCCCTGGATGCTGCTCTGAACCGCCCTCAGAAATGTGGCCATCGTCTGTGAGGCTATTGCCTGTGTGATTTTTATCTGCAAGGCCTTTGATATGTTCAGGTCGGTGTTCTGCAGCGTCAATTCCAGCTTTTGCCCGTCTATTACAAGCAGCCCGTCAAGATCGTCGCCGATGATGATATCTGACGTGGCCTTGTCCTGGGCTTCAGTGTATTCCTTCACGTCCATGCCGCTGTCTTCGAGTATCTTAATCAGGTCTTTATTTCCGTTGACTATTCCCAATTTCAGATTGACTTCATTACTATTAAAAAGGAAATACATAAGCGTCAGGATGAACAGCGGAACAACGAATAGCAGCGCCAGCGTCCTTTTATCCCGTATCATCTGCTGGCATATCCTTCTGATCAATGCCCTCGTCCTCATATCACACCCCCATCGCTTTTAGGAACACATCCTCCAGATTATCAACCTTGTACGATTCCATCAATTCTTTCGGCGTACCGTCCGCTATGATGCGGCCTTCCCTTACCATCGCAAGCAGATCGCACTTGCCTGCTTCATCCATGATGTGCGTGGTCACGATGATCGTTTTGCCTTCTTCTCGCTTCAGACGGTGCAATTCGTTCCAGACGGAAACCCGCA
>CAZCKQ010000262.1:0-2489 GCA_964499315.1 uncultured Eubacteriales bacterium
GAAGCATAGAATGAATATTCGTTACATACTATAATGGCATTAAGTAAAGACTCTGAGATGATAATCATTATAGGAAATAGGAGGACCAAGCGGCCATGCCGTACAAGACGCCGAAACATATCGAGGAACGCAAGGAAGCCAAGAGGAAGCACATCATCAACGTCGCGATGAAGGTGTTCGCACGCAGGGGGTACAATAACACGAACATGAAGGATATCTTGTCCGAAGCCGACATATCGGTGGGCTCGTTCTACTTCTATTTCAGCAGCAAAGACGAGCTTTTCGAGACGCTGTTTGATGAGATGAACGCGATGTATCTGAACGTGATCAGTGATGCGCTCGAGAATATCTGCAGCAGCCCCGCCGAAAGCATCTGCCGGGCTATCACCCTTGCCTTGAGTTCGTTTCAGAAAAACAGGGAACTGGCAAAAATAATGTTGATCGAAGCCGTCGGGCTCAACCCGCATTTCGAGCAGAAGCGCGCGGCCAATAACAAGAGGTTCTCGGGGATTCTCGAGGAAATAATCGTGCAGCTTCAGGAAAAGGGGATAATCAATGTGCCCAACGCCAAGGTAGCGGCGGTCTCACTGATGGGCTCGGTATATACGCTGATCATAGACTGGCTCAACGACGACGAGGACACCAACCCCGTGGAATATGCCTACCCGCTTACGGTCTACAACATGCAAGCGCTGAATATGAAGTTTGAACCAGAAAGAGTGCAGCAGATCATCGAAGATATATTAAGGCAGGAGAATAGCATATGCTGAAGAAAATCACCGGATTCATCATCAGGTATAGATGGTTCGTCATCTTGTTCTGGATATTGTTCGCGGCGGCGGTATACCTTCTGACGCCCAATCTGACGAACGTGGCAAACAGCGATCAGACAAGCTTCCTTCCCGCCGATTCGTCGGCAGTGAAGGCAAACAGGCTCATTCAGGAACTCTTCCCTGACAAGGGCGGCAGGAGCAGCCTTGTACTCCTGCTTAACAGAGAGGGCGGGATTTCCACAGAAGATATCGCGTACGCCGGTAAACTTGAGGAATATCTCAAGAATAACAAGACGGCGTTCAGCATACAGGAAGTAGTCTCGCCGTTTTCGGACAGCGCCGACAGCGGCAGTGGTGAGAATAGCCGCGACAGCAGGCTGAAGGACCAGATGATAAGCAAGGACAACAGCGTGGCGCTGATCAACATAAGCCTGACGGCGTCGGCATACACAGACACCGTCAATAAAGCGGTTGACCGCATGAGGAGTACCGTCAAGACAGGGTCGTTCATGCTCGACGGCAAAGAGTATCCCCCACCTCAAGGGCTCGACATATACCTGACAGGTGACGCGACCATGAGCGCCGAAGAGCATGAAAGCGTAAACAAGAGCATGGACCTGACGGTCAAGATCACCATCGTGCTCATCCTGGTCATACTCGTGGCCATATACCGCACACCCGTCGCCCCTGTCCTGCCACTATTCACGATCGGGCTCTCGTTCGTGATATCAAGGGGCATCGTGGCGTATCTAACCAACTTCGGCTTCAAGGTGTCATCTTTCACCGAGACGTTCCTCATCGCAGTGTTGTTCGGCGCCGGCACTGATTACTGCCTGCTGATAATATCCAGGTTCAAGGAAGAATTGTCAAAAGGCGCAAACGTGAAGGATGCGCTGTTATCATCCATTCCCAGCACCGGAGCGGCCGTGGTCTCAAGCGGCGGCACTGTAATAGTGGGCTTCCTGTTCATGATCTTCGCCCAATTCGGGCTCTTCAACACAACAGGTCCCAGCGTGGCGATAGGCGTCGCCATCACCATGCTCGCCGTCCTGACGCTGGTCCCGGCTCTGCTCTCCATCATCGGATACAAGATATTCTGGCCGTCCAAAAAACTGCGCGTCAACAAGGACGGCGCGAGCCACCCCTTCTGGGGAAGACTGTCGGAAACCGTAACAAGAAGGCCGGTCAGGTTCATATTGATAACTTTGGCGGCATTCATACCTTTAATAGCCATCTCCGGAACGATACGGCTGTCTTACGACCAGCTCAAAGAGATGCCGTCATATACCGACTCGGTGAAAGGCTACGAATTATTAAAGCAAAACTTCACGCAGGGAGAGATATTACCTGTAAAAATTGTCATAAATAGCGATAAAAGCATGTGGGACGATGATTCACTGCAGACTGTCGACGAGCTTGCGGATAATCTGCTTAAGCTGGACGGCGTGGCTAAGGTAAGGACCGCCACTCGTCCTCTCGGTGATAAACTGACCGGCGCAAACCTGTCGGAACAGATCGGCATGCTCTCTGACGGACTGGATAGCATCGGGGAGGCCTTCGACCCTATAACCGCAGGGCTTGTAAGCATGCAGGACGGAGTGGACAGGATCGCGGAGGGCATCAGCCGGGGCGCAGACGGGATGGCGCAAATGTCAGACGCGACCCTGCAGGCCTCAGACGGCATATCCAGGAGGGGCGACGGATTGGAAAGCCTCG
>CAZCKQ010000263.1:0-2478 GCA_964499315.1 uncultured Eubacteriales bacterium
TTGGCTGACCTTGAACCCTTTTTGAAGGCTGTCAAAGATGACGATGAATCAATGGTTCCTTTCCCGAAGAGTGCCGGCAGTGAACACAACTTCATGTTTTCGGAATTAGGCATAGACCAGATCATCGGATGGAGTCTGCCCGGTGTCGTAAGGAGGGACAGCGATGAACTGAAGGTATTGAATCAGTATGAGTTGCCCGAGCTCCTTGCAATGTATAATACGCTTCATGACTGGTATAATAAGGGCTATATCAACAAAGACGCTGCGACAACCAACGATACAACGCCTTTATACCAGGCTCGCAAAGTTGCTTGCGGATTCAACGGCGTCTATTACCCCGGTGAAGAGCTTGAATTCGCAGCAGGACATCCGGCTGGTACGGAAATTGTCATTCAGCCTCTTGGCAAGCCATGGGTCACCCCCGACAGCATAACCAAGACAATTAACGCTGTTAGCGCTACATCGAAGAATCCCGAGCGCGCAATAATGGCTCTTGAGATCTCGAATACCGACAGGACATTCTTCAGATTGCTTACAGCAGGTTTTGAAGGAACACATTATACAGACCTTGGCAATAACCAGTTGGAATTGGCTTCCGAAAGCAAATACGCTCCATGGAACAGCTGGGCATGGGGCGATCTTGACAGGAACGGCTATACGACCAAAGGTCAGCCGTTCGATATGTTACAGCAGAAGGCAAATTCCGGTACTAACGCATCTCCGTCTCCTGCTCTAGGATTCCCGATGGATAACGAACCGGTTAAGACCGAGTATGCTCAGATCCAGGCTGTAACAGCGCAGTATTTCCCGCAATTGATAACAGGAACAGCCGATCCTGCAGTTACTCTACCCGAGTTCAATGCTAAGTTGAAAGCAGCAGGACTGGATAAGTATTTCAAAGAAGTTCAAAAACAACTTGACGAATGGAAGGCAGCTAAGAAGTAAAACTCGTATATTATTAAAATATACTGAGGTATAAAGAATGAAAAGACTGCAGGGCCAGACCCTGCAGTCTTTTTCTTCATATATCCCCTTACTTGATTGGAAGTGTGTGATATAATGATAGACAAGTTGTGTAAAGGGGGATATATGGCATGAAGTTCAGCAAAAGCTTTAATGGAGTATTGCGGTATAATCCCGTCAATCCAAGGTATTTTACCGATGACACAGGCAAATCGGTTTATCTGACCGGTTCGCACACATGGGCTGTAATACAGGATGCATGGAAAAGCAATTCAGAAAAGAGGCTGATGGATTATGACGGTTTCCTCCAGATGATGGAGGATAACGGACATAATTTTCTCAGGCTATGGCAGGTTATGCAGATAAAAAGCAGTGAAAACGGCACAGCCTATTATCCTTTGCCTTACCGGCGTACCGGGCCTGCATTGGCCAGGGACGGCCTTCCCAGGTTTGACCTGACCCAATGGAACGAGGAGTATTTTTCCCGGCTGGTCGAGCGTATAAACAAAGCGGCAGCCAAGGGCATTTACGTTTCCGTAATGATGTTTGAGGCCTGCGCCATTAAGCATTCCTCCCTTGAAAAGGATGCATGGCTCTATCACCTTATGAACCCCGGAAACAATGTAAATGAGATAACCGATAATCCGGTGATTGACAATGGGAGGGCATGGGACTTTTTTTCATTGAACTGCCCCCAATTGCTCAAATGGCAGAAAGATTTTATCAAAAAGGTTGTAGATACTGTAAATGATATGGATAATGTTATCTACGAAATCTGCAATGAGATGCCCAATCGTAAAGAAGCCCTCGCATGGCAGGAACACTTATGTACATTTATTCACGAATATGAGAAGAGCAAACCTAAGCAGCACCCCGTCGGGATAACCGCAGAGGGCGGATATCAGGATAATACCTGGCTCTTTCCCACGTGCGCCGATTGGATATCGCCGGGAAACGGGCGTTTGTTTGAATACAGGTTCAATCCTCCCGCAGCTGACGGCAGCAAGGTCATAATCAGCGACACCGACCACCTGTGGGGGCATGGGGGCGACATGGACTGGGTATGGAGGTCGTTCACACGAGGTTTGAACGTGATATTCATGGATCCGTGGGAACCTCATCCGGGTGATTTCGATTTATGGCGGTTTGATGAAAACGTTACATATAACCAGAGATATTTCTACGCATGGGATCCTTTAAGGCGCAATCTCGGGTATACGCGGTATTTTGCCGATCGTATGGATATGAATGCCTGTGTCCCGCGGAATGATTTGTGTACTTCGACCTTTTGCCTTGCCGACAAAGGGAAGGAATACCTGTTCTACTTCCCGTCAGGAGGACACGAAGGGTTGGACCTATGGGATGCCGATGGGATCTTTGCAGTCGAGTGGTTCAATCCGCTTACAGGATTGACTTATAAAAGCGACGATATCAAAGGCAACAACTGCTATGATCTTGCCGCGCCTTTCGAAGGGCCTGCGGTTTTATACATTTACAAAAAATGATTTCAAACAA